>CANRCO010000006.1 GCA_947629125.1 uncultured Bacilli bacterium
TTTGTTTATTAAAATACCCCCCCCCGATTTACATTATGATTCATAGTATCTAACCTCTCTATCTTTTTTTATTATAGTAAAAATATTAATTATTTGCAATAAAAAACACTCTAATTAAGAGCATTTTGTAATTTACTTATTATTTTCTTTTCAATACGTGATATATATGACTGGCTAATATTTAACATTTCTGCTACTTCTTTTTGCGTATATTCATCATTATTGTTTAAGCCATATCTTAATATCATAATTTGTCTATCACGTTTATTTAATTTATTAATTTGTACTTTTAATCTTTCTTTATCTAAATTATTTTCAAATTCTTTTGGCACTAAATCATCTTCTGTTCCTAAAACATCTTCTAAATGTAATTCATTACCATCTGAATCATAATTTAAACTATCTTCTAAACTAACTTCTAATTTTCTTCGGCGATTTTTTCGTAAAAACATTAATATTTCATTTGAAATACAACGAGAAGCATAAGTAGCTAACTTTATATTTTTATCTATTTTATAAGTATTAATTCCTTTAATTAAACCAATTGAACCAATACTAACTAAGTCTTCAATATCATAACCAGTATTTTCATATTTTTTAGCTAAAAATACTACTAAACGTAAATTATGTTCAATTAATTTGTTAGTTGCTTCTACATCGCCTTCTTTACTTAATAGTAAATACTCCATTTCTTTTTCTTTAGATAGTGGTGGTGGTAATTTATCAGCACTCCCCACATAAAAGCATTTACTCCATTTTCTTCTTAACCAAATAATAAATTGTTTAAACATTTAATCCCTCCATTACTTTATAATTTAAAATACATTTAATACCATCCATCTTAAATTTATCTTCACTAATTCCTATTAAAAAATTAGTAAATTTATGATTATTAATTATGATATATTTTGGGGCGATACATTTTAATAAACTATGATGATTTAAACTATTATATGGTACATAGATTGGACTACGAATTCTAACTAATCCATCTAAAATGTCTTTTTCTACTAAAATAATTCCTTTATTAGTTATAGGGTCAACTAACTTATTACCCGTATCTAAAAAACTAGATAAAATGATTTCTTTATTATTTTTAAATACTATTTTAGTTTGAAAATAAAATTGATAATTATTCTCTAATTTTTTTTGAGTTTTTAAATAAACAATTAAAATTAAGGGACTAATTAATAAAAGAAAAATATAATAATTATTATTAAATTCATTTTTTAAATAGAATAAAAAACCTCCTAAAATAAAACTAGTCATAAATAAATACAAACAATTATTAAATGTATACTTAAAATTTTCATATTTAAATGCTACTATTACCATTATTAAACTTATAAAAATTTTAAATATAAATAATATTATTTCATTCATAGGAACAAATAAATAAAGTAAAGATATTTCTCCTATTAAAGCCGCTAAAAAAATCCGTAATAAATTTGTTTTACGTTTTAATGTAAAACTAACGGTAAGTAAAAGTAAAAAATCTATTGTAAAGTTTAATAAAATTAATAAGTCTAAATATATTTTCATTTTGCTCACCAAAAAAAGTATAAAAAAAAAAGTTAAAAAATAATGTCAGAACATGTACAATTTTTTAACTTTAATTATTCAATAATCGCTTTAATTCGACGTACTCCTGCAGATGAAGACTCTTCTTTTAAAATTTTAAATTTACCAATTTCTTTAGTATTTTTAACATGTGGTCCACCACAAATTTCTTTAGATACATCAGCTATAGTATAAACTGTAACTATATCAGGATATTTTTCTATAAACATGCATTCAGCACCACTTTTAACTGCTTCATCTTTTGGCATATCACAGTGAGTAACTTCTAAACCATCTTTAATCCATTTATTAACTAATTGTTCTACTTGTTGTTTTTCTTCATCTGTCATTTTACGATCAAAAGAAAAATCAAAACGCATTCTATCAGGAGTTATATTACTTCCTTTTTGATGAACATCTTTATTTAAAACAACTTTTAAAGCTGCATTTAATAAATGAGTAGCAGTATGATATTTAGTTTCTATTTCACTATGTCCACCTAAACCTCCAGCAAATTTTTTGGTTGCACCAGCTTTAGATTTTTCTTGATGTTCTTTAAATTTAAGTTTAAAACCTTCAACATCAACTTTTAAATTTTGTTCTTGAGCTAATTCCAAAGTTAATTCTATAGGAAAACCATACGTATCATAAAGGCGAAAAGCTAAATCTTTATCAATGCAACTAGTAGTTAAATTATCTACAACTTTAGCAAATTCTTTTAATCCTTTTTCTAAAGTTTTATTAAATTTATTTTTTTCTTGTTCCAAAATTTGTAAAATACGTTCTTTATTTTTTAAAATTTCTGGATAATAAGAATGATATTCATTAATTACTACTAAAGCTAAATTAGTAATCCAATCGCTATTTATGTCAATATTTATTTTTTTAGCATAACGAATTGTTCGACGAATTAATCTTCTTAAAATATATCCTTGATCAGTATTTGATGGAACGCATCCAGCATTATCACCACTAATCATAACAATTGCTCGAATATGATCAGCAATAATTCGCATAGCTTTTTTATTTTTTTCATCTTGATAAGATAAATTACTTATTTTTTCAATTTCTTTAATTAATGGTTGCCAAATAGATGATTCATAATTATCATTAACACCTTCTAAAACTGAGGTGATTCTTTCAACGCCCATTCCCGTATCAACATTTTTTTGTTTTAAAGGAGTAATATTTTTACCATCTTTATTAAATTCCATAAAAACATTATTCCAAATTTCTACCCAATTATCATCATTTACATCAAATTGTTGAGGAATAGCCTTTTCACTTCGCCAATAAAATATTTCAGTATCAGTACCACAAGGCCCACCTTCACCAGCAATCCAAAAATTGTCTTCAGTAGTTGTTGCAATCCGTTCTTTAGGTATACCTAAACTTAACCATCTATCATAACTTTCTTTATCGAAAGGTATTTCATCATTTCCTTTAAAAACAGTTATAGCTAATCTTTCAACAGGAATTTTTAAAACTTTTGTTAAAAATTCAAATGACCATTCAATACTTTCATTTTTGAAGTAATCTCCCAAACTCCAATTACCTAACATTTCAAAAAAAGTATGGTGAGTTGTATCTCCTACTTCATCCAAATCAACAGTCCGAACACATTTTTGATAATCACATAATCTTTTACCAAACGGATGAGGTTGTCCTAAAAAATAGGGAACTAATGGTTGCATTCCAGCTGTATTAAATAAACAAGTTGGGTCATTTTCGGGAATAATTGGAGCAGATGGAATATGAACATGTCCTTTACTTTCAAAAAATTTAATAAACTCTTCTTTAACTTTCATTATCTAACTCCGTTAATATTTGTTGTACTTTTTCGCGAGCTGTTTTTAAATCTTCATTTATAATTGTGTAATCATAATCAGTATAATTTTCTAAAGCTAATTCAGTATAATGCATTTGTTCTTCAATTGGTAAAGTATCAGCACTATATTGATTAACAACATTTATAGTTATAACATCATCATAACTATTACGAAATTCTTCAATTTCTTCTGGTAAACGAACATCACTAATAATTACAACATCATTATTTAATTGATAAAGTTCAATATCTTCTTTAAGACGATTAATTAAAAATAATGGTTTATGCATATCTTTACGAATAATCATGCCTAAATCTTGTAAATATTTTCGAGGTTTAGTACTTTCAGTACCATCCCATTCTGTTAATTCTGTTGCATACATTTTTAAATATTTACCTAATTCAGTTGCTACAACATTTTTTCTTCTGGTAACATAATATTCTTTTATAAAATTAGCCATTGAAGTTTTTCCACAGTTGGCTTTACCTGCTAATAAAAATAATCGCATTTATTTCCACCTCTAACTTTCTTTTAAACTATTTTCACCAAATAAATTAAATTTCATAACAATAAATTCATAAACTACTTTTAATAAAGCAATAGTTGGTGTTGCAAAAATCATACCAATTATACCAAAGAAATGAGCAAAAATTAATAATCCGATAATAATTGTAACTGGATGTAGTTTCATAGTTTTACTCATAATAACTGGTTGTAAAACAAAATTTTCTAAAAGTTGAACAATTACAACAATAGCTAAAATCAAAAATCCAGTAACCGTTCCTTGACTAAAGCCAACTATAACAGCTGCTGCTCCTCCAATGTATGGTCCAACATAAGGAATTAAATCAGTTAAACCACAGAAAAGTCCGAAAATTAAAGCTCCCTTTAAACCAACAATTGAAAAACCAATTGAATCAAAGATAAATACAGCACAAGCTACTAATAATGTTCCATTAACACTTTTACGAACTTCATTACCAATATTATTAACTAATATTTTAGTTTCTTTACGATATTTACTTGGAATATATTTAACAAATTGTTTTTTTATTGAATCATAATCTAACATCATATATAAACCAACAACTAAACCAAAGGCAATTGTTCCTAAAGCTGAAATTAAACTAAAGACCATATTTAAAATTTTCTCTGGTAAATCATTAGTTAAAGAGTTAGCATACTTACTTAATGTATTAAATAAGTTTTCCTTAACAACTTCTACATCAAAATCTAAATCGATATTATTTAGCGTATTATCAATAAATTTTTCAACACTATCTAATATATCAGGTATTGATTTAATTAAATCATTTATTTGTTCATAGATAGTTGGAATAAACACTTTAAAGAAAATGACCAAAAATAAAATTAATATGATATAAACAATCGCTGTTCCACACCATCTTGGAAGTCCCTTCTCTTTTAATTTTAAAACTAAAGGATTAAATAACCAGGCAATAATAAATCCAATAAATAAAGGTGAAATGACTTTTAATAGCGATAGAATAAATTTAACAACGCCCCATTCTCGAGCAATCAAAGTTATAATAAAAATCATGGCTACTATCATAACAAAATAAAGAAGCTTTAATATCTTCTTTAAAAGACCAATTGTTTCATTAAGTTCTTGCTTATTTATTTCATTTTTATTTTTATTAAACATAAGCAATCCTCTTTTCTATTTTTTTAATTCTTTTTTGATAACTGCTTCAACTAAATCATCTTTATTTAAATAATCAAGTAAAGATTCTTCATTTAATTTTACTAATGAATTATATAAATTATGTGCTTTGCGATAATCATAATCGGCAATTATTTGGCTAATATTTTCTTTTAACATAGCATTTACCTCAACATTATCTACAAATTCGAATATACTATAAAAATTAGCACCATCTTTTTGTTCAACTAATTTTAAAACTAGACGACTTATTTGTTTTTTACGATATTCAAATAGTTTACAATCTTGTAAATAATAATTATCTAAAATAAAAGAATTAATAAATACTAACACCATCTTTAAATAATCATTTTTTGTTATTTTATCTGTTAGTTCAAATGAAGATAAAATATTATGATAATTAAAATTATTTTGATAATCTAAAGAGTTTATTTTAACTTCATATTTATTATTTACTCTTTTAAAAACTATATGCATATGATTATCTTGATTATTAGATTCATACCAATTATTATATGCTTCATATAAATTATCTAACTTTTCTTCCATCAACCAAAACCTCTATCTCTTATTATATTTGCATTAATTCTTTTTCTTTTATACTACATTTTTCATCAACAATTTTATTATATTTATTAATTAATTCTTGAACATCTTCTAGATAATTTTTTTCTTCATCTAATGGATATTCTTGTTTTTTTATTTCATTATTAGCATCTTGTCTAATATTTCTTAATGCTACTTTAGCTTCTTCTGCCATTGTTTTAGCTTGCTTAACATAATCTTTTCTTGTTTCTTCTGTTAATTCAGGAACTTTTAAAATAATAACTTCACCATTATTAGTTGGATTAATTCCTAAATTAGCTTCGTTTATAGCTTTTTCTATTTCTTTTAAAATACTTTTGTCAAATGGTTTAACCATTAATTCTGTTGCTTCTGGAACAGTTATATTAGCTAACTGTTTTAATGGAGTTGGTACGCCATAATAACTTACTGTTATACCATTTAACATTGCTGGGTTAGCACGACCTGCTCGAATATTTAATAATCTGTTTTCAAAATTAGCTATTGCTTTTTGCATTTTTTCTTCTACATTTGCATTCATAAAAAATCTCCTTTTCTTTATTTTATTTTGATCTTAAATAATTATTTAACATAGCTTTAAATGTTTCTTTTTTCAAATTTTTTTGATATTCACTCCAATATTCACTAGGAGTAGTATTACCTGTTACATAACTAGTTTCATTATCATAAGCAATAATACTATTATTATTTACTATTAACAAACTAGGAGCTGTTAATTCTTTTTTTCCTTCATCATTAGTTATTAATTCAGTATCTAATAAATTAATTATTTTTTCATAATCACTATTATCACTTTGACGGTCTTTATAAAAATCATAATAATAAATCTTTTTAATATTTGAATCTTGAGCCGCTTCATTTAAAATACTGGCATAATAATTTGTCCATTCATTTTCTTTAAAACCAAATAAAATTATACCACCATCTTTTTTAATTAAATTGATAACTTTAGCAGCAGTTACATATTGGTAAACATTATCTTTTGGTACTAAAGAAAATTCCGTATTAAACTTTACATTATCTGAAGTTTTATTTTCATATTTAATTGTACCAAAATATACAAAACAACCAATTAGAAATAAGAAAATAGCAAATTTAATAATTTTTGAATTAATATTATTATTTTCTTTTTTTTCCTTTTTTAATTTCATAAACATCACTCTTAAATTATAGCATAATATAAAATAAAAAGTAACCTAATTTAGAATAAAATTCAATTAAATTGTTTTTATTAAAATGATAAATAAAGAAACTGGCTAAATGCCAGTTCCCTTTTATAGAAAATTATATTCTTTTAAGATGTTTTTATTAAAATGCTGGTGGTAAATCTAAAGCTTCAAATTCTTTTAATCTTTGAAGTGCAGTACTATATTCTTGTCTTTCAGCTTCTTCACCTTCTATTAAACCAACACAATTATCAATATAATTAGTAAAAGATTCAACAAATTTAGTTACATATTCAGAAAATCTATCACTAATTCTTCTAACTTCATCTGCTGCTTCATGAGTACCATTCATAACTGCAGTTGCATTATGTTCAGAAGCGACTATATAAACTTGTTGATATGATGAAATTAACTGTGCTAATGCTTCGTTACAATGTCTTAGTCCAGTATTTACTGAATTTAAAGTAGCAATAGCATCTCCATAACTATCAGTACCTACAGCATTGTCACCATAAATATTAGGTTCATTGAAACTTGAATAACTTGCTGGAGAATAGTGAATTATCATTCCGTTATATTCACCACCACTACCGCCATTTATCATTTCAGCTATTTTTGAATTAAATCCAGGTAAAGAATCAGATAAACCATTAGCTAATATACGTAATTGGCTAATCATTGCACTATAAGAATTATACATACTAGAACCATTTTGTGATACAACTTTTTCAGAAGCTTCAGAAACTACATTAGCTAACCCTTGAATAGCATTAAAACTATTAATGCCATTTTCATCAGCTTGAACTAAATAATTTATTGCACGCTCCCTATCAATTCTATTTCCACCTTCAGCCATTAAAATCATTCCTCCTTCTATAATAGCTGATATAAATATAACATTACCCCCCCCCATGTCAAATTTTTTATATTAATTTTACATTTATTTAACAAAAAAATAGAAAGTAGATAATCTACTTTCTTAAATATCTTCTTTATAAATTGAAGTAAACAAATCTTTATCAGAATCATCAGAATTCTTTTCGATATTAATTTGAGGTAATTCACTTAAATTAGTTATACCAAAACAATCTAAAAAATCACTAGTAGTTCGGTACAATAAAGGTTTACCTGGTAATGTACTTTTACCTGCTTCTTGAATTAAGCCCTTAGCAATTAATTTTCGAATCATATGAGCAGAAGATACTCCTCGAATATTATCTATTTCTACTCTAGTTATCGGTTCATTATAAGCGATAATTGCTAAAGTTTCCATAGCTGAATCACTTAATAAATAATTAGAATTTTCAATTAATTTAGCATAATAGTTTTTATGTTCTTCTTTAGTACTAACTTTAATTAAATCTTTAAAGAAACGAATTCTTAATCCTCTATCTTTTTGTTCATAATTCTTTTTTAATTCATAAACTAAATCTTTAGCTATATCTTCTTCAACTTCTAAAGTTTTAGCAATGTCTTTTAAAGTAATACCTTCTTCTCCGACTACAAATAATAATCCTTCTAATACTGCTATTAACTCCATATTGCTTTCCTACTTTCAATCAAAATATTACTAAAATTATCTTTTTGCGATAACTTTATTTCTTGATTTTTACTCATATTTAAAATAGCTAAAAAAGTTACAATAACATTTTTTTTCTCAAAATTATCAAATATATCTAAAAAAGCTATTTTCTTTTTATTTTTTAATATTTTACGAATACTGCGAATTTTATCAGTTACACTTAATTCTTTAGTTGTTATTTTAGTATGTAATGGCTTCATTTTCATTTCTCTTAATAAAGCATTTTCTAAAGCTTTTTGTAAATCATTGATAGTTAAATTAGAATTGTTAAAACTATTTTGATATTCGCTAATGTTTTCTGGTAATTTAGTAAAATACTCTTCCCGAGATAGTTTTAAATCATTCATTACGGGAACTAAATTTTTATATTTTTCATATTCCTCTAATTTGGTTTTTAAATCATCTTCGCTATTAATACTAAATTCGTCATCTACAACTTCTTCATCTTCTAAATTTAAAATCATTTTACTTTTTAAATGAATTAGTTCAGCTGCCATAACTAAATATTCGCTGGCTATATCAATATTTAAATCTTGCCAAGTATGAATATATTTTAAATAATCTTCAATAATTTGTGTAGTATTCATTGTTTTAATATCTACTTGCTTAGTCTTAACTAAATGTAAAAGAAGATCAAATGGACCTTCAAATTCATTAACATTAATTATATAATTCAAAATCCCCACCTCTAATTACATGTATAACCCATAGCATCCATTTCAAAATGAACTGTTTTAGCTAAAGTATCTAATTCATAAAAATGTTCATTATTTAAAGATGCTATTTTAGTTTTAGATAAATCAATATCTGCTTTAAATTCAAAGTTAGAAGCATTTTCACTAACTTGCGCAGTTACACCAGGTAAAGCATTATAAGCACTAACTTTATTTTTATAAGTACTAACATTAGCAAATACACCACTACTTGCATTATAACTATATATTTCTGTAATATTATTTAATTTATTGTTTTTAAATTTATAAATAAATGTTTCATTATCTTTCTTACAAGTAATTGAACCATTAGTATTACTTAGTTCAAATGCTGGATAATCTTCTACGGTTTTTTTCAAAAATTTTATTTGTACTGCTGAAGTATTTTTTATTTCATATAATTGGTTAGAAGAAGAATTTATCTCTAAATTATTTCCTAATACTTTTATTCTTTCTAATAAAGTTTTTTCCGAATTATATAATTCTAAATAATAATTTTGTTTTGTTATGTTAAATGCTTTATCAGAAGTATTTTTTAAATTAAAATTAATATAAGATTTATTATTTAATTGACTAAATTGTAGATTAGATATTTCAACTAAATCATATTTAATAGGATTATTACTAGCCATTAGATAAAATGGTTCATCATTACTAGTTTGTGGCACTTCATTTTCTTCTTTTTTATTATTATTAGAAGTATTTGTTTTCGGAGCACTAACTGTACCGCTTTTTAAATTAGTATACATATCAGTTAAATATGGCAACCCAAATAAAACTAAAACTAAAATGATAAAAATGACAATCAAAAAAATTGGCTTTTTTTCGGTTTCATCAACTACACCAATAACAGTTGGTCTTAATTCTTGATCAACAATATATACATTTTCTGTTTGATTTTTCTTTTTGGCCATTTTTTCTACCTTCTTATACCTTATAGTATATCAAATTTTTTTAAAATAAAAAAGAGCTTTTTATGCTCCAGGTTAAATTCCAATAAGTTTTTTAATATTCCTTAAACCATATTTTTGATATTCACAATTAGCAATAACTTCTTCGATATTCGAAATATGTTTATTTTCTAAATATTTTCTTATCGTAGCTTCTTTTAGTGGTTCATAATTAATAATTTTATCTATTCTACCAATTAATTCTTTACTCATAAAATTATCTAATTCATTATTTGAAATATTATTAAAACCTACTTTTAAAGAATTTTGAATATTAGAAGTCATAAATATTAATGTATTTTTAAAATCAATTATTTCTCCTTTTGAATTAGTTATATAACCTTCATCTAAGATTTGTAAAAATAAATTAATAACTTTAGGGCTTGCTTTTTCAACTTCATCTAATAAGATTACAGAAAAAGGATTATTTTGTAATTGATTAAATATAGGTTCATCATCATATCCCACATAACCTTGTGCTACTCCAATTAATTTATTAACTGATATTTCACTACTATATTCACTCATATCTAAACGAATTAATTTATTATTAGTTAAATACTTGGCAATTAATTTGACAGTTTGAGTTTTACCAACTCCAGTTGGTCCCGCTAATAAAAAACTAGTTAATTTATTTTGTTTAAATTTCTTTTTTAATTGACTAATAATTTCTTCAATAGCTTTATCTTGTCCATAAATTTTTTCTTTCAATATTTTTTCAGTTTTTAAAATTAATTGTTCTCTATCAATCACCAATGGAATATTGGTTTTACTTTCCAAAACTAATAAGATATCATTTTTAGTTATTTTAAAAACATTATTATTAGTTAAACTTTTAATTTTTTTATTTAAAGACAACTCTTTTTGTTTAGCTTGTAAAGCCTCTTTATAAAGACCTTCTTTAACTTTTTGTTCTTTAAGTTTAATAACTTCTTGTAATTTATTTTTATAATCTTGAATTTTAAAATCAACAACACTATTTAACTTTACTCGAGCACAAACACTATCTAATAAATCAATAGCTTTATCAGGGTTAGATTTACTAGGTAAATATTGGTTAGCCAGTGTAACAATATCTTCTATATTTTCTTCGGTAATCTTTAAATTATGAAATTTTTCATAAACATCTTTAATTCCAGTTAATATTTTAACGGTATCTAAATAATCTGGTTCTTCAATATTAATAACAACAAATCTTCGTTCTAAAGCTTTATCTTTTTTAATGAATTTATTATATTCCTCGATAGTAGTTGAACCAATTAGTTTTAAATTACTACGTGCTAAATATGGTTTTAAAATATCAGCTGCATTAACTGCCCCTTCAGCTCCGCCGGCATTAGATAATGTATGAATTTCATCAATAAATAATATTACATCATCATTACTCGTAACTTCATTAATTATTTTATTTAACTTTTCTTCAAATTCACCCCGATACTTAGTTCCTGCTACTAAAGACCCAACATTAATAGAAATAATTTTTTTATTTAATAATTCTTGAGGTACTTCATTTTTTTTGATTCGACGTGCTAGTTGTTCGATTATAGCAGTTTTACCTACTCCAGCTTTACCTATTAATAAAGGATTATTTTTTTGGCGGCGTAATAAAGTTTCAATAATAAAATTTAGCTCTTTATCTCGTCCAATAACTAATTCATCTAAATCAACTGTATCATTCAAAACTATGCCAATTTTAGATAACATTGAATTATGTTTACTTTTACTACTACTATTTAATTCATTATAAATTTCTTCTAAATCGATGTTCATTCCTACTAATAAACGAATAGCAATACCTTCGCCTTCTTCTAAAATTGCTAAAAACAAATGATTAGGAGTTACAATACCTTCATTATCTTCTTTTGCATTATTAATAGCATTTTCAATAATCTTTTTTAATAAAGGAGTATATAAATTAACCTCTATATTTTTATGCGAAGTTCCCACTACACTAATTAATTCTTTTTTAAAATTACTATAAGTTAATTGATACTTAGCTAAAGTTTTAGTTAATGAATCATTATTACTTAAAATACTTAATAATAAATGTTCACTTCCTACATAAGGATGAGATAATTCCATTCGTTCTTTCTCAGCCTTTTTAAATATAGCAGTTGTTTTTAAATCAAAATTTTCAAACATGATATCCTCCTTTATAATACTATGATTATAATGGAAAAAATAAAATGTTTTTATACAACAAAAAAACTGTATTTACTACAGTTTCTAATCTTTAACAACTATAGGATTAGGATTACTATCCCCAAACCAACTATATATTACAATTTTACCTTGATAGTGTTTATCCATTTGAGTCATTGGAGCATTATCAGTCACCCATAATTTTAAAGTATATGTATCAGAACCACCAGCTTCAAGTTCATGAGCATGTAATAAATTTTTTCTCTCATAACTAGTACCATCACTTGCTTTTAAATAAGTTTGTTCAACATCAGTATAATCACTTAATAATTTATTAGTTCCAGGATTACCAGCTGGGTCTAAAACGGCTTTAATATATTCGCTTTGTAAATAAGTACTATTTTGTTCTCTTTGAGTTTTTTGTTCTTCACTTTCTTCTTCAGCTTTTTTAGTAAACTCTTCACTACCTATTTTTAAACTTTCTAAATTGACATCATATAAAACTTCTCGACCACAATTATTTTTGACTGTAAAAGTGTATCCAGGGTAAGTTTCACCAACTGCATCACTTACTGGATATGCTTTTTCTAATTTAATTCCACTAGTGCCCTTATCTGAACTATCTTTATTTTCTAAAGTAACATTTAAACAAGTTGTATCAATTTTATTGACATCAGTTTGAACTTGAGTTGTTGTCCAAAATGCATATGTACCACTAATTACTATTAGTAATACAATCATTATTGAAGCAACAATAATTAAACCTTTTTTATTTTTTTCCATTTTCTTCACTTCTTTCTACTAACCTTCTAAAACTGTTATTGGATTTGGATTACTTTCTCCTAACCAACTATAAATTACAACTTTTCCTCTGTAATGTTTTTTCATTTGAGTTTCTGGTGCATTTTCATCTAACCACATCTTTAAAGTATAAGTTTCATTTCCATGCGCTTCTAATTCAGCTTTATTCAATAAATTCTTTCTCTCATAACTTTCGCCATCTTCTGTAGATAAATAACTATTTTTAACATCAGTATAACTACTCAATAATTTATTAGTTTCAACATTACCAGCTGGGTCTAAGACAGCTTTAATATACTCGCTTTGTAAATAATGACTACTATTTTCACGATTTATTCTTTGTTCATCTGTTTCATTAGATTCTTTTTTAGTAAAATCATAATTATCAATTTTTAAACTTTCTAAATTAATGTCATAAAAAACTTTTTCATCACATTCATTAGTTATAGTAAATGTATAACCAGGATAAGAAGTACCAACGTTATCACTTACTGGATAAGCTTCATTTAGCTCTATACCAGTAGTTATAGTTCCATCAGATTTTTGATTTTCTAATTTAACTTTTAAACAGGTGGTATTAATAACGTTTTTATCACTCTGTACTTGGGTTGTTGTCCAAAATGCATATGTACTTCCAACTACTATTAGCATTACTATCATAAATACCGCAATTGCTATTAAATTTTTTTTCTTTTTATTCATAAATCTTATCTTCCTACTTCCATATTTTCTAAGATTATTTTATATAATATATATTATATAAGCAATTGAAAATTGCTTATATAATATATATTATATAAGCAATTGAAAATTGCTTATATTGACATTTTTTGACACAAAAAAACTGCTTTACACAGTTTCTTAATTTTTTTCTACAGGATAAGGATTACTTTCTCCTAACCAGCTATATATTACTATTTTTCCTTGATAATGTTTACTCATCTGTGAATCTGGAGCTTCAGAGTCTATCCACATCTTTAAAGTATGAGTATCAGTTCCTTTAGCTTCTAATTTATGAGAATTTAATAAATTTTTGTGTTCATAACTGCTAAATTCTGTACCATCTAAAAAGCTTTTTTTAGCATCAGTATAATCAGTTATTTTCTTATATGTACCTACATTTTCAGCTGGGTCAAGCATTGCTTTAATATATTCACTATTTAAATAATAATCATCTGAATCTGCTTCTTCACCAGTCTTTTTAATATGTCCTGTAACATTTAAACTTTCTAGATTAATATCATAATAAATATCATTGTCGCAATTATTTTTTACGGTAAAGGTATATCCTTCTAATTCAGTACCTTCTTTATCACTTATTGGATATGCTTTTTCTAAAGTTATTCCTTGAGTCCCTTCGGCATTAGTATCACCACTTTTTTTATTTAACAACTCCACTTCTAAACAAGCAGTGTCAATTTCATTAACATCAGTTTGCACTTGCGTTGTTGTCCAAAATGCGTATGTACTACCAACTGCAATCACCATTACTATCATAAATACTGCAATTGCCACTAAGTTTTTCTCTCTTTTACTCAATTTAATTCTCCTTCTATTTTAATTTCTAATACTATTTTATAAAAAATGTTTTATGTATGCAAATTTTCAAATATATATTTGACAATATTTTACAAAGAAAAAAATTGTTAAAACAAACAATTTCCTATTCTTTTACTGGATAAGGATTACTTTCTCCTAACCAGCTGTATATTACTATTTTTCCTTGATAATGTTTGCTCATCTGTGAATCTGGAGCTTCAGAGTCTATCCACATCTTTAAAGTATGAGTATCAGTTGCTCCGGCTTCAAGTTCTTGAGCATTTAATAAATTTTTTTGTTCATAACTAGTGAAACCTGTACCATCTAAAAAGCTTTTGTTAGCATCAGTATAATCCGTTATTTTTTTATACGTTTCTTCATTTCCAGCTGGGTCTAACATTGCTTTAATATATTGACTATTTAAATAATATTCATCTGAATCTGCATTATCAGTATTTTTTGTATGTTCGGCAACATTTAAACTTTCTAAATTAATATCATAATAAATGGCATTCTCACATTTATTTTTTACAGTAAAGGTATATCCTTCTAAATCAGTACCTTCTTTATCACTTATTGGATATGCTTTTTCTAAAGTTATACCATGAGTATCTGTAGCTTCAGCTTCATCACCTGTTTTATTTAACAACTCTACTTCTAAACAAGCAGTATCAATTTCATTAACATCAGTTTGAACTTGCGTTGTTGTCCAAAATGCATATGTACTTCCAACTGCAATCACCATTACTATCATAAATACTGCAATTGCTACTAAATTTTTTTCTCTTTTACTTAATTTTCTCATAGATTACTCTCCTAATTTACTGGATAAGGATTACTTTCTCCTAACCAACTATATATTACAATTTTACCTTGATAACTCTTAGACATTTGAGTATCAGGAGCTTTTGAATCAACCCACATTTTTAAATTATGAGTTACTGAACCATTAGCTTCTATAGTTTGTGAATGTAATAGATTTTTATATTCGTATTTATCAGTTTCATTATCTAAAGAAGATTTACTAACATCTGTATAATTACTTAATACTTTATAATTTTTAGATGTTTCTGTTCCATTAGAACTTATATATGTTTTAATGTATTCGCTTTGTAAGTATGGACTAGCAGCTTCCTTTTTTGCTTTTTCTTCTGGATTATCATCTTTTACATCAGTATAATCTTTGCCTTCAATTTTTAAACTTTCTAAATTAACATCGTAATAAACCTTGGTATCACAATCATTTTTAATTGTGAAAGTATACCCTTCCAATTTCATACCTTCATCATCACTTATAGGAAAAGCTTTATCTAAGGTTATTCCTTTAGTTGTTTCTATTGGTTCATCTATACTTTTTTGATTTAATAATTGTACTCTTAGACAAGTAGTGTTTATCTCATTATCGTCTGTTTGAACTTGCGTTGTTGTCCAAAACGCATATGTACTTCCAACTGCAATTACCATTACTATCATAAATACTGCAATTGCTACTAAATTTTTCTCTCTTTTACTTAATTTTCTCATAGATTACTCTCCTAATTTACTGGATAAGGATTACTATCTCCCAACCAACTATATATTACAATTTTTCCTTGATAGTGTTTTTCCATTTGGGTCATTGGTGCATTTTCATCTACCCACATTTTTAAGGTATGTGATACAGAATCATTTGCTCCAAGTTGTTGTTTATTTAATAAGTTTTTATGTTCATAACTAGTTATGCTACTATCTTTATCTAAAAAACTTTGACTAGAATTTGTATATTCATCTAATTTTTTATATGTTTGCTCTTTAGTACTATCAGGATCTATAGCAACTTTAATATATTTACTTTGTAAATATTGACTTTCTTCTTCAGACGTTGTTGAACTATAGTTGCCATAGCTACTAATATTTAAACTTTCTAAATTAACATCATAATATATTTCTTTATCGCACTTATTTTTTATAGTGAAAGTATATCCTTCATCTTTTAAGCCATCAGCATCACTAACTGGAAATGCCTTCTCTAAAGTTATACCTTCAGTAGTTTGGGTTTCATCTTTTGTTTTATTTAACAATTCTACTTCTAAACAGGTAGTATTAATTTCGTTATCGTCACTTTGAACTTGCGTTGTCGTCCAATAGGCATATGTCCCACCAACTGCTAGTAAAAGTACAATCATAATTGCTGCAACTACTACTAAATTCTTTTCTCTTTTACTCATTCTATTCTCCTAACGGATAAGGATTACTTTTTCCTAACCAACTATATACTACTATTTTACCTTGATAATGTTTATTCATTTGAGTCATTGGGGCATTTTCATCTACCCACATCTTTAAAGTATGTGTTACAGAAGCTTGAGCATCTAATTTTTGAGAATGTAATAAATTTTTATATTCATAATTATTTGCACCTTCTTCTAAAGAAGAATTAGTTACATCTGTATAAGCACTTAAAACTTTATATTCCCCTTCAGCTGGAGGATTTATAACTGTTTTAATATATTCACTTTGTAAATAAGTACTATTTTTTTCTCTTTCAGCTTGTACTTCTGGTGTTTCTGTTTCTGTAGTTTTTTTAGCATATTCTTGCCCATTAATTTTTAAACTCTCTAAATTAACATCATAATAAACTTCAGTATCACAATTGTTTTTTATAGTAAAGGTATAACCAGTGGTATCTAATCCTTCAGTATCACTTATTGGGTAAGCTTTTTCTAAGGTTATTCCTTTTGTTGTTTCTTCTGTATCTGACTCACTTTTTTTATTTAATAATTCAACACTCAAACAAGTTGTATTGATTTCATTCTTATCAGTTTGAACTTGCGTTGTTGTCCAAAACGCATATGTACTTCCAACTGCAATTACCATTACTATCATAAATACTGCAATTGCTACTAAATTTTTCTCTCTTTTACTTAATTTTCTCATAGATTACTCTCCTAATTTACTGGATAAGGATTACTATCTCCCAACCAACTATAAATTACAATTTTACCTTGATAATGTTTTAACATTTGATCATCTGGAGCATTATGCGTAACCCACATTTTTAAATTATGAGTATCAGTTTTTCCAGGATCAAGTTGTTTTTTATTTAATAAATTTTTCTTTTCGTAACTTGTATAGTTTGTACCATCTAAAAAGCTTTGACTAACATCAGTATATTCATTTAAAGTTTTATATGTTTCTGAAGCTTCAATTTTTGGATCTAATACAACTTTAATGTATTCACTTTTCAAATAATATGAATCACTTTCTGTAGTTCGATCATGATTAGCAATATTTAAGCTTTCTAAATTAACATCGTAATAAACAGCTTCATCACAATTGTTTTTAACTGTAAATGTATAACCGTCTAATTGTAAACCTTCAGTATCACTAATTGGATATGCTTCATTTAATTCTATACCTTTTGTAGTTGTACCATTTTCACCTGTTTTATTTTCTAATTTAACATCTAAGCAAGTTGTATTAATTTTATTTTCATCTTCTTGCACTTGCGTTGTCGTCCAATATGCATATGTCCCACCAACTGCTAGTAAAAGTACAATCATAATTGCAGCAACTACTACTAAATTCTTTTCTCTTTTATTCAACTTTAATATCTCCTTCTATTTTTACCTTTAATATAATATTATAATAATAATCAAATATAGGCAATGAAATTAATAAATTTTGACAAATATTTAACAAAAAATAAAGAAAAATTACACCAATTTAGTGTAACTTTTAAATTAATATTAATTTGGCACCATTCATAATATTTAATTCTTTAATTGTTTTATTTAAATCATAAATATTTCCAGTAAATTTATCACATAAAATGGCTTTATAATCAAGAGGATATTCTTGATTAGTTATTTCATTTAAAGATTTAACTAACAATCTTATGACTGTTCGTACTTGTTTAGAAATTGGTAAAAATATTTCATATTTTTTTTCTATTTTAGGTACATACAATTCAACTAATACTTTATTCATAAATATCCTCCTAATCTAAGGAATCAACTGCTTCTTTATATTCATCATTAACAAACTTAATTACAGTTGAAACATTACCGTTATTGATAGTATAACCAAATTCATTAGTTATCTGATCATTTAAATATCTTGGATTTTTATTAAGCTTAATTGTAAATTGACTACCTAAACCACTACCAATCCAGATACCGCGGTTCGCTTCATTAAATGGTTTATAGAAACGTTCAAAATCCAATTTTTTAAATTTATCAATTGTGTCAACATAAATAATATTAATTTTTTTCAATTTTTTACAAATATTTAAGAATTCTTCATAACGTTTAGCAAATTCCATTCCCATATTAGTTGAGAAATCAGCTATACCAGTGATAATAATTAATTTGCCTTTTAGGGTACTTAAATAACTATCACTATAATTATTTTCTTCTGCTAAAGTATTCATTTTCTTAATATCTGCTTCTAATTTATCAAAATAATCATTAAAGCCACTAGCTATATAATCACATTTGAATTTTCTCTTTTTAAATATTTTTAATGCATCTAATACTGCTACATCAACATTCATATTTTTAGTAATAATATTAATAATCGATGGAACTAATATATCAAAAGCTTCAATATCTTGACTAGCTATATTAGTTATAAATTTATCTGTGAAATCAAATGTTTCAATAACTAAATCATCTTTACGTATACCAATTGGAACATTATCTAAACCTTTAATTTCTTCTTTTACATCTTCAAATGTTACTCTTTGAGGTAATACTGGAATCTTTTTAGCTTTATGGGTATAAATTTCATTTAATTTAGTAGTTAAAGCATTAACAAAATCTAATAATTTGCTAGAATCATACATATGAGCAGTTTGGAATTCAAAATAATTATTATTTAGTTTAACTACACCACGACCATATATTTTACTTGGAAGTACTCCATTAGTATTACCTATTACCGAAGTATAATCACTCTTTTCATTTAATTGTAAAACGATATTTTGCGTAAAGTTAGCTGCCAACTTATAACGAATTGAATTAACACCACTAGTACTTAAAATGAAGTAAATACCATATCTTGTTGCTTCTCTAGTTAGAGTTACTAATTGATCATTATAATCTGGATATAATTCCATAAATGCTTCAAAGGCATTAATAATAATTATTATTTGTGGTATTGTTTGGCCACTATTTAAAGAATAATATTCATAGCTACCATTATAATCAGCAAATAAATTTTTTCTATTATCACATTCTTCACGAATCATTTTAAATAGATTTTCAATTTTATCTGCATCAGATGAGAATAATACATCACCAACATGAGGAACATTTTTAAACATTCTTAAAGTTTCTGAACCAAAATCTAATAAATAGAAATTAACTTCATCTACTGAATGAGTAGTGATACAAGAATAAATAATGGAATAAATAAGTAAATCTTTACCACTACCAGTTATACCATAAATTATAGTATTTCCTCCATCAGTTATTGGCAATGTAAGTAAATCCTGTCTTTGATTATGTGGATCATCATACTCACCAATTATTGGATTAAGTTTTAATTTTTGAGCTTGATAGTTATATTTTTCTTTTAATTTGTCAATAAAGATTACATCTGGAATTCTTTCAATCCATAGTGGTTTAATTTTAATATTTTCGGCTTCAGCTATTTTAGTTAAGTATTTAACAATATGCGGTAATTCTTCTCCATCGGCTTTGATGGCATTGATTCCCTTTTGCCGGTCAGCACTTTTAATTACTTCTCCAACTGTATCTAAAAAGTTTAAATTAGTATCAACCGTTTTTTTACGAACATCAGTTGCATAATAAGGAGCACCACACCAAGCTGATTGGCCTAAAGCAAAAAATTCATTGTAACCAACTTGTAAATAGAAGCGTCCAGCATTTTGCAATTTAGCAGCATCCGGACATTTAATCATATCATTACTATCAGATTTATCTTGAACTTTTAAACAAACTCGGAATTTCGAGTTACTCCATATTTGGTCATCAACAACTCCACTAGGTTTTTGCGTAGCTAAGATTAAATGAACACCTAAACTACGACCAATACGAGCAGTAGAAATAAGTTGTGCCATAAATTCTGGTTGTTGACTTTTTAATTCCGCAAACTCATCACTAATAATAAATAGATGGCTAACTGGTTCATCAACTAAACCTTCACGGTAATATCTTTGATATTTGTAAATATCAATTGTACTTTCTTCTAATTTATCACGAGCTTCATTAAATATTCTTTGCCGTCTTTTAAGTTCACTTTCAATACTAGCTAAGGAACGATTAATTTCTGTTATATCAAGGTTAGTTATAGTTCCCGCTAGGTGCGGTAATTTTACCCCAGTATCACGATTTTCAAAAGCACCAGCTAACCCACCACCTTTATAATCGATTAAAACAAAATTAACTTCATAAGGGTGATAATTAACAGCTAACGATAAAATATAAGTAATAATAAATTCTGATTTACCACTACCAGTAGTACCTGCAATTAAACCATGTGGTCCATGAGCTTTTTCATGTAAATCTAATTTAAATAATTCACCACTATCATTTAACCCAACAGGAACTTGTAAAGAAGAAACCGGATTATTAGTTTTCCATCTTTCCATTGAGTTTAACTGGTCAACATTACCAACATCATACATTTCTAAAAAGCTTAACACTTTTGGTAAATCGTAACTACCACCAGCTAACTCTAACGGAATATTAGCTAAACGAATAGCACATTCATAAATATTAACTTTTTGATTAAATTCAGCTTTAAAAGCTTTTTGATGTTCTAAAGACAAATCATTTTCAATAATGCCAGAGGTATTTAAATCAATATTCAAAAATGAATTACATTCATTAGGTAGCTCATTTAAACGATTAGCTAGAATAAGTAAACTAAAACCATAATTAATTGTTTGAGATAATGTATTACGAATAATTTCTACTTTTCTAGTATTAACATAGTTATCCGTAATAATTACATAATATGGTAAATAACTTTTATAGTCTTCATCTTTTGATTTATCGCTTTCTTCTTCATCTTGATATTTTCGAGCTTTAAATTCATTAGTTAAATACATTGATATTTTATTTATATCATCATTATTAGTTCCAAAAAAGCGAATAGATTTATCATTTGACCAACAATGGGGTAACACTTTTAAATATTCATAGCGATGAGCATTTTGTTCATTAGTTAATACAACAATTTTTAAATCTTCATAACTATGATAAGTAATCATTTGTAAAATTAAGGTTTCTAAGAAATTAGCAGTTAAATCTAAATTACCTAAAATCGCTGTAATATACTTTTCCGTTAAAGTTGTCGTAATTGGTACATCAATTAATTCTTGTAATTCATCAGTCATCCGATACATATCATCAATTA
>CANRCO010000007.1 GCA_947629125.1 uncultured Bacilli bacterium
TTTATCTTATCTTCATAACTTAATTTACTCATATAAAAACCTCGTTTCTATGTCCAAGAAACGGGGTTCATATCATTGTAAGTCGTTTTTTATTACACATTAATTTTAAATTGCTAGTTTGTAGAAATTATCTTTTGAGCCATCGCCATCAATTATTTTGACTGTAGATTTTAAATATAAAACTGGTCTAACATTGCGATAATTATCTAAAACTATTGCATCGTTAATAACATGGCCATTTTCATATATCGAAGCTGCTCGTTGAGAACTATCACTCGGAGTTATTGTCCATTGATTTTGTCCTTGTTCATATAACCAGTCATTTTTAACACAATCTGCGGTATTGACATTACTTGTATACCAATCATATAAGTTATACTTTAAACATTCGTTTCTTGATTTATTTACGCTTCCACTTGAAGCAAAGCCATAATCACTTGGATACATTAGACCCACATACCCTGTCCAATTTTCTAAAAAATTATTAGTTCTTTCTAGCTCGTAATACATAGATGCAATATATTGTTTGGACAAGTCTATTTTACCTAAATAATATATTGCTTTATCAATTAATTTTTGATTTATAGCTTTTATACCAGTGTTTGTAAAATCTAAGTATTCCCATTGACTATCTAAATTGCCATTTATTCTTTTTTCTAAATTATTTTTTTCTGTTGTTTTTGTACTGTTCCAATACGCTTCATTTAAGGTTATTTTTAAACTAGCTTCTTTCCAATTACTTTTATAAGTACAATTTGCATGATTATTATGAATACAAATAGTATATTGATTATTAATTGGTTTAGCATCCCAGGCAATTTTTCCGATATCTTCATTTTTTATTAACTTAACCCTTGATTCTTTTTTACCTGTTCCATCCTCTACGTTATTCATAACTCCAATGATTCGCCATTTCTCTCCATTGAAGTCAACATAGTTATTAGGTGTTGCTCCAATATATCTTAAGTTGTTGTCGATTGTTTCATCATAAGCTAGTTGTTCATTGTCTTCACTTATAATTCTAACATAGTCACTGGCTAGTATATTCTCTCTTTTAATACTGTTTATCTCTATTTTACTTTCAAAGGTATTGTTTTGTTCTAATTCATTAAAACTTGTGTTTTCATCTAACCACATTTTTAAATTTAATTGTTTATTACTATTAGCTTTTATTCTTACTGTTGTTAAATGTTTACCTGTATTATATTCTTTATTTGTTGTTTCTCTATCTAATAAGTTATTTAAATTATTGGGTTCGATTATTTTTTGATTATTATATAGTAATGTTGCTCTGATATTCTTTGCATCTAATGTATTATTTTTATTTATATCTAAATTTACTTCAACATATTCTTCATGGTTACAATTATTATTTATTGTAAATGTATAACCTTCTTGTTTTAATCCTTCACTATCTGAGGTTTGAAATGCATTTGGTATATCAATACTTGTTCCTTCTTGAACATCTAATTTTAAACAGCCGCTGCTTATTTTATTTATACTTGTTTGTTCTTTTGTTGTACTCCATAGAGCATAACTTATTCCACTTATTATTAATACTCCTACTAATACTCCCAAACAAACTAATATCTTCGGGTACTTTTGTTTATTAAAATACCCCCCCCCGATTTATATTATGATTCATAGTTCCTTACCTCTCTATCTTTTTTTATTATAGTAAAAATATTTGTTTTACGCAACAAAAAAGTAAAGAATCTTTAAAATTCTTTACCTATCAAATTATTATCTTATTTTTACCAATAATACTATTAGTAATATTATTATGTAAATAAGAAAAACCACCTAAATAAAATTAGATAGTTGTAGATATCTGAGCCGAGCTCAAAGTTTTCTACATTTTCATTATATGTTATTTTTAAATCTTTATCAATAGCAAATTTTACTTTTTATAAAATATTATTAATAAACTCTAATACATTATCTGTATTTACTAAATTTGTATTATTATCGTATTCAATTTCAACACAGTTTTCTTCTAATTTTTTACCAACAATTATTTTGATTGGTGCTCCAATTAAATCAGCATCATTAAATTTTACTCCAGCTCTTTCATCACGGTCATCAATTGCTACATCACACTTAAGTTCCATTAATTTATTATATAAAGACAAAGCATAATCTTTTTGTTTATCATCTTTCATATTAACAGGAATAATTAATATTTCGATTGGGGCTATATTTAAAGGCCACTTAATACCTTTATCAGTCATATTTTGCTCTGCTACTGCCGCCATTATTCGGGCACAGCCAATTCCATAAGAACCCATTACAACTGGTTTTAACTGATTTTGTTCGTCTAAATATTTTAAATTTAAACTTTCTGAATATTTAGTTCCTAATTTAAATAAATTACCTATTTCAATACCTTTACTAAATTCTAATAAATTTCCACAATTTGGACAAATATCACCTTTCATTACCGTTGATATATCACCAACTAATTCATATTTAAAATCTTTAAGATTAGCATTTTTATAGTGATAATCAATAATATTAGCACCAACTACAAAATTTTTCATTAAAAGTACTTCATTATCGATAATTATGGGAATATTTAAATTAATTGGTCCAGCATAACCAATATTAGCATTAGTAATTTCTTTTACTTTTTCACTGCTTGCTAAAGAAATATTTTTAGCATTTAATAAATTTAAAACTTTATCTTCATTAACTTCTCTATCACCTCGAACTAATAAAGCATAATATTTATCATCAATTTGATAGATTAAAGTTTTCACAGTTTTAGTAGGTTCTACTTTTAAAAATTCACAAATATCATTTATACTCTTTTTATTAGGAGTTTCAACTAATTCACATTTTAGTTCCTCTTCATTATTTTCTTCATATGCTGTAGTTGCTACTTCTAAATTAGCAGCATAATTACATTTAGTACAACTAACTATTGTATCTTCACCAATATCAGTGATTGCTTGAAATTCTTCAGATAATGAACCACCCATAGTACCCGTTGCTGCTTTAACCACTTTATAATTTAAACCTATACGATTAAAAATATTTTGGTAAGCTTTAAACATTTTTTGGTAAGAAATATCTAGTCCATCTTCATCTTTATCAAAACTATAAGCATCCTTCATTAAAAATTCTCGAACACGAATTAATCCATAACGAGGACGCATTTCATCACGATACTTACTTTGAAATTGATATAAACTAAATGGCATATCTTTGTAAGATTTTATTTTTAATTTAGCTATATGAGCAAATAATTCTTCATGAGTTGGACCTAAAGCATAACTTCGATTAAATCGGTCATTCAATCGAAACATATCTTGACCAAAGCCATTAATTCTTCCACTTTTTTCATAATAATCTATAGGAATTAAGGCTGGCATTAAAATTTCTTCTGCTCCGGCTTTATTCATTTCTTCTCGAATAATATTGTTAATCTTATTTAAAGTTTTCAATCCTAATGGTAAAAATGTATAAATTCCACTACCTATTTTACTAATTAAGCCACTACGAACTAAATAATTACTGCTTAAACTATCTTCGTCACTAACATTTTCCCGAAGTGTAAAAAAGTAACTATTACTCAGTTTCATTGCTTTCACCTTCTAAAGTAAAATCTTGTAATTCATTATTTTCTGTTAAAATTTTATTTACTTTATCTGTTGCATCTTGTAACTTTTCATTACAATTTTTAACTAAATTCATAGCTGTAGTATATTTTTTTATAGCATCATCTAAAGCAACATCACCATTTTCTAATTCTTTAATTATTTTTTCTAACTCATTTAAAGAATCTTCAAAATTTTTTTCCATTATAGAACCTCCTTTATTTGCGAAATAACTTTACCTTCATACATTGTTATTTCAACTAAATCATTTTTCTTTAATTCTTTACTATTTTTTATTATTTTACCATCTTTATAAACTAGTGAATAGCCTTTATCTAAAATATTTAAAGGATTAACTAATTTTAAAGTATTAACTATTAAATCATATTCATGTTGTTTTTTTTGCAGATAACTACTGATATATTTATTAAGTTGCATTTGCATATTTTTTAAATTATTTTTGGGTTTTTCATACATCCATAAAGGATTGCGTAAAATATAATTATCTTTTAAGTTGTTTAATTTATCTTGAGCTATACGTAGACGATTTGTAATATATTGGTTTAATTTATCAATATAATTATCTAATTGTTGTTCTTTTAATTCATATAAACTTAAAGGATTTTTAATTATATAACTATCTTGTAATTTTTTTAATTTTATCTCACTAGTATTTATTTTATTATTAATATGTTTATTTAACCGAATTTGATATTGATTAAGTAAAGTTTTTATTTCATTTAAAGTTGGTACAGCCATTTCTGCTGCTCCAGTTGGTGTTGGTGCTCGTAAATCAGCAACAAAATCAGCAATAGTAAAATCGATTTCGTGTCCTACTGCACTAATTATTGGAATTTTTGATTCATAGATTGCTCGAGCAACAATTTCTTCATTAAATGCCCATAAATCTTCAATGGAACCTCCACCACGCCCAACTATTAAAACGTCTAAATCATAACAGTTAGCTCGATTAATTTGTCTAACTATATCACTAGCAGCGGCAGCTCCTTGCACTAAAGAAGGAAAAAGAATTGTTTCACAAATAGGATAACGTCTTTTAATTGTCGATAAAATATCACGTATAGCTGCTCCAGTACTAGCTGTAATAATTCCAATTTTTTGAGGATATTTGGGAATAGGTCTTTTGTGTTCCGGATTAAATAATCCTTCTTTTTTTAATTTTTCTTTTAACTTTTCAAATTCAATATATAAATTACCTAAACCATCGGTTTCCATTTTATCAACATAAATTTGATAAGTTCCTTGAGCGGGATAAGTACTTACACGCCCTTCAACTAAAACATTCATGCCATCTTCTGGTAAAAATGTTAAACTTTTGGCATTACTTTGAAACATTACAGCCGAAATTCTTGAATAATCATCTTTTAAAGTAAAATATAAATGACCCCGTGTATGATTCTTAAAATTAGATATTTCCCCTTTTAAATAGACTTTTTTTAAATTTTGGTCTTGGTCAAATTTTGCTTTTAAATAATTATTAAGAACTGTAATTTTTATATATTTATTATTCATTGGCAATTAACTTATCTAAAACCGCATTAATAATTTTGCGAACAGAATCATCACTATAAATTTTAGCTAATTCTATAGCTTCATTAATAACCACCTTCGGCGGTGTAGCCGTATAATTTAGTTCATAAATGGCAAGTCTTAAAATTTGAGCACCAGTTCTATCAATCCTATCAATCGTCCAATCTTTTAAATTTTGATTAGCAATTTCATCAATCTTAGTTAAATTTTCAATTACACCAGTTACTAGTTGCGTAACAAAAGAATCATTACAATCATTTTGTTTTATTAAAGCATCAATATCAACTGTTGAATTAATTTTTTTATATAACTCATATTGATATAAAATAATCATACTTTTTTCTCGAAGCTTGTGTCTACTCATTGCCAATTTAATCACCTTTCGTATATTATATCAAAAAAAATTATTAAATAAAACAAAAAAAGCTTACAAAAGCTTAATTATATTTAACCATACCATTTTCAAAAATTCACATATAATATCTTAGGGTGGTTATAATGAATTATCATAATCAAGGATACAATCGAAAAGGTGGAGGTTTATTTTCCGTTTTAGCTATTTTAGCTTTATCTGTTTTAATCTTTTATCAAGTATTAATAACCTTAATTTTACCTTTAAGATTCAATATATTTATTTTATTAATTGAAGTAGCTTTATTATTCTTTTTCCTCTTTCGCATAGTATGGCCGTATTAAATTTTCTGTTTTCATAACATAATCTAAAAAATTACGAATTATTTTAACGTTTTCAAATTCATCGTTTTCTATATTTAATTTAGCTGGTAAAGAAATTAAAATAAAAAATAATTTTTTTTCAGCAGCATTAAATTGAAATTTCTCTAAATATTTTTTAAATAATGGTTCAAAATTTAAATTAAAGAATTCTTTTTTATAAAAATTAACAAAATCAAGTACAGGTGTATCAATTTTGGCTTTATCCCAACTAATTAAATAACCTTGACGATCTTTTAAAAAATGATTTAATTCTAAATTATTATGAATTAAACTTACTCGTTGTTTTTTTTCATCTTTTACTAAATCATACCAATTGTCAACTTCATCTTGACAAAAATTTAAAGCCGAAAAAATTTTGGATATATTGCGCATTAATAAATATGCACTAGGAGCCATAAATTCTTGTAAAAAATATATTTCATATAAATCATTATAATAGTTTTGTAAATCAATAATATTATTTTTTATATTTTCATATATTTCTTTATATGTATCTTCACTAACTTCCTTATAATAAGCAGTTTTATTATGTAAAAGACTCATTAATTCAATCAAATCATTAGCTTTTTGTTCAATGGGCATTTCGATTTCATTTACATATTCAAAAACATCAACATCATTTCGCGTATTATCTATTAAATTAGGAAAAT
The DNA here is from genome assembly GCA_947629125.1 of uncultured Bacilli bacterium. Classification (GTDB taxonomy): domain Bacteria; phylum Bacillota_I; class Bacilli_A; order RF39; family UBA660; genus RGIG4822. The sequence continues at coordinate 6,536 of CANRCO010000007.1, forward strand.
AATCAAAATTCCGACTTTTTAAATATTCATATAAATTTTTAATTTTTTGATTTTTTTGTTTAACAACAAAGTCCCCACTGGTAGTTTCTAATATTGTTGTTTTTCCTTTTATCGTATAACGATATGGTTTATATATTTGTTTTAATACTTCTAAAGAATCATTCATCTAAATCTTGAGGAATTATTAACTTATCACCTATTTTTAAATCTTTGATATCATTATATTCACCTAAAGTATTGGCTGTTGTTTTATAATTATTAGCAATACTTTCAATAGTTTCATTTTCTTTTACTATATGAATATGATATGTAATATATTCGTCTTCAGTGCTAGCAATATTTTCTAAAATTGTTTTTTCTGTTATATTATCTAATCTTTCTTCTGTTAAATCATTATCGATATTTTCTTTTTCACTTTCACTTTCTTTTTCATTTTCATTTACAATTTCTTCTTGTTTTTGTTCTTCCTCATCGGCATCAGATGCTTTAGTATTTTCTTCTCTTAATTCTATTTGAGTATCTACAACATTAGCATCAGGTACATCATTAAAAATTTTATCAGTTTCCTCTTCTTTTAAAACTTTTTCTTCCCCTTTAACGCGAAATTCAATATTAACTTTTAAAATATTATCATCTATAACATTATAATTAAAGTCTTCAATACTAAACTCGATTGTATCTTTATCAACATTTTCTCCTAATTCAATAAAAAATGGTAAATCATATTTAAATTTTTCTTTATTAACACTTAATTCATGGGCTTTGTATTCTCCAGAAACAATAAAATTACCATTTAATTCACCTGGTTTAACATTTAATTCATGTTCTAATGAAATAGTAGTAATTTCTGCAATTTTACTATCAAAAGTTAATTCTTTTGTATAAGGTATTACACAATCCATTTAATCATTCCTTTCTATTTAAAATTATGTTTAAGAAATTTTTTTATGAATGATTTATTATAAGAAAGCTTATAATTAATTAGGTGAGATAATTGCTATATTATTTAATTGGTTTATTAGTTGGAATTGTTACTTTAATCCCGGGAGTTAGTGGTGGTACTATATTAGTTATTTTTCATGTCTATGATGAAATTACTTTTAAAATAAATAATATTTATCAAAATAAAAAAATAAATTGGTTAAATTTAAAAGATATTATCACTTTAGTCATTGGTATTATTCTAGGTATTTTATTTTTTGCAAAAATTATAGAGTTTTTATTTAAAGTTAAACCTAATGAAACAATGCTGTTTTTTATCGGAATCATCTTATTTAGTTTACCAAATTTAACTAAAAATAATTATAAGTTTAATGGTAAATATTTTCTTTTAGGAGGATTATTAATTTTATTATTATCTTTTTTGCAAGTTAAAGAAAACTTTATTATTTATAACTACCCACCAATTGATTTAGCATTTTTATTTTATTTTTTTCTTATGGGAACTATTGATGGTACAGCAACTATCATTCCCGGAATTAGTGGTTCAATGGTCATGATGATTTTAGGTCCCTATTATTTATTAAAATCCTATTTAGCTAACTTATCGTTTGCTAATTTAAATTTCTTAATTCCTTTATCAATCTATTATTTAGGTGATTTATTAGGAGTCTTATTAGGCAGTAAATTATATTTATTTTTAAATAAATTAAATCAAAATAAAACCACTAATACTTTATTAGGTTTAATGTTAATGAGTGCAATTATTTTAATTCCTCATAACTTAATTTTTAATTATTTAAATATTATAAGTTATTTAATGGTTATTTTTCTTAGTTATATATGTACCCAAATTATTAATTTAATTACAAATTAAAAACAAAAGGATTTTTTATTCCTTTGTTTTATTTTGCAATATATCTATTTGTTTTTGATAATCATCACTACAACATATAAAAGAACCGCTAACTACATAATCTAAATATAAATTTTTTAAATACTCAATTGTTGTAGCATTAATTCCTCCATCAATATTTATTTTAAAATTATATTGATTTTTTAATGTATTTAAATATTCTATTTTTGCTAAAACTTCCCTAATAAATTCTTGACCACCCTGACCAGGATGAACACTCATTATTAAAACTTGGTCAATATTAGTTAAGTATGGTAAGATTTCTTGCACATCCGTTTCAGGATTAATTGCTAAACCAACTTGAATATTTTTACTTTTAATTAAATTGATTATATCATTTAAATTTATAATTTTAGCCAATTCTAAATGAATAGTTATATTAAAAGGTTTTAAATTAGCTATTGAATTAATATAACTTATAACATCTTTAACCATTAAATGAACATCTAATTTTTTAGTTGTATTTTTTAATGAATTAATTAAATCATTAACTTCCATAGTTTTATTAGGTACAAATACTCCATCCATAACATCCACATGAATAATATTAGCAGTAGTTTGTTCTACTTTATTAATAGTTTCCGTTAAAGAATATTTACTTGCTAAAAAAGAAACTTCTATTTCCATAATTCATCACTCGCTTCATTTAAAAACATTAAATAATTATCGTATCTTGATTGTAATATTTTATTTTCTTGTACTGCTTGTTTAACCATGCAATCAATTTCTTTATTATGCATACAATCATTAAAACGACAAGAATAATTTTTAAATTCAATAAAACCTTTTTGAATATCATTTTTCTTAATATCTTGTAAGTCTAAAGCCGAAAAGCCAGGAGTATCTACTAAATAAAAATTATCGATTTTAAATAATTCCACATGTCGTGTAGTATGTTTACCTCGACCTAAACTTTTACTAATTGGAGCAGTTTTTAAATTTAATTGTGGCATTAATTTATTAATTAAAGTACTTTTTCCAGCTCCTGTTTGACCAGTTAAAGCAACTGTTTTACCTTCTAAATATTTTTTAAGAGAACCTAAATCAGTATTTAAAAATACTTTAATACCAATTTTTTCATAATAACTAAAAATTTTTTTAACAATTGAATTTTCTTCTTCAGTTAATAAATCTAATTTAGTTAAGCAAATAATTGGTTCAATTTTTTTTAAAGTTATAACAACTAATAATTTATCTAATAAATTCAAAGATAAATTAGGTTCTTTTAAACTAGTTACAATAATTGTAGAATCAACATTAGCTACAATTGGTCGTGTTAAATAATTTTTACGAGGTAAGATTTCTAAAATATAATTATTTTCACAATCTATTAAACAATTATCTCCAACTACAGGAATAATTTTATTATAGCGAAATTTACCCCGTGGTCGACATTCATAAGTAGTATTAGCAATCTGAACAGTATACAGATTGCTAATAATTTTAATTATTTTTCCTTTATTGCAAGCCATCTTCAACGCCTATGTTATCTGCATCAACATCATTATTTTGTGGTGTTGCGGCAACGCGAATTTTAAATGAAGTACCACTTACAACGGTATAACCAGCAGGTTTACTTTGATAGAAAATTGTTCCAGCTGGATACTTGTCAGTTTCAACAGTTTCTACTTCTAAAGTTAAACCATTTGCTTCGGCAAAATTTTGAACATTAGTTAAGTTAAATGAACCATCTGTAAAATCTGGGAATGTTTTGACAATATTAGGTATATAAATAGTTATTGAATCCCCTTCTGCTAATTCTTCGCCTTCCTTAACTGATTGGTCAATTATTTGACCTTCACTATATTTGTTATCATCATCAACATCTTTTTTCTCGATAATAACTTGAATACCTCGAGCTTCTAAAGCACCTTTTATTTCTAAATAATTTTTACCTACATAATCTTCAACTTTAATTTTTTGGTTACCAGTTGAAACATAAATAGTTATTTCTGTACTTTTTTTCCGTTTTGTACCTACTGCTGGATTAGTTTTAACAACACAACCTTCAGCAACTTCACTACTACTTATTTCTTGTTGTTTATCACTTACTTCGAATCCAACATCTTGTAATTTATCAATAGCTTCTTCTAAAGGCATACCAACTACATCTGGTACTTCAATTTTCGCATGATTAGTAATAGCAGGAATAAGTAAAACTACAGAAGTAATTATTACAACTAAACCAGTAAAGATTGATAATAAGATGATTAACAGTTTATTTTGTTTTTTTGTTTCATTAGTATTTAATTGTTTAGCGATTTGTTCTTCTTGTTCATTAGCTTCTTTAGTTTTTTTATTTTCTTTCATTAATTTCATAATTTTAGTATCATCATAATCAAATTCTGGATATTTATATTTAATTTTTGGTTCGTTTTTACGAGCTTCTTCTAGACAAGTTTTTAAATCTTCATGCATTTCCCGAGCATCTAAATAACGATTTTTAGGATTTTTAGCCGTTGAACGCAAAATAATATTTTCAATACTTTGAGGTAAGTTTGGTAATTGTTCTAAAATTGATGGTAAAGGTTCTTTTAAATGTTTTAAAGCAATTTCAACAGCGTTATCGCCTTTATATGGTAATGTCCCAGTAAGTAATTCATACATTAAAATACCCATTGAATAAATATCACTTTGTAAAGTTGCACCTTTACCGTTAGCTTGTTCTGGTGGTAAATAATGAACACTACCCATTACCGAATTAGTTTGGGTAAGTTGCGTAGCATTTAGAGCCATGGCAATACCAAAGTCCGTTATTTTTACCATACCATTTTCTAAAATCATAATATTTTGAGGTTTGATATCACGATGAATTATATAACTATCATGAGCAACACTTAAACCATCAGTTATTTGCAGCATAATATCAACTACTTCACTAACAGTTAACTTACCACGTTTTTTAAGTAAAGTTTTCAAATGTTTACCATCGATATATTCCATAACTATATAGTATTGACCGTTATCTTCACCAACATCATAAACTTCTACTATATTAGGATGATTTAAACTAGAAGCCGAAAGTGCTTCTCTTTGAAAACGACGGACAAATTTTTCATCAGTAGCTAAATCTCCTCTTAATATTTTAATAGCAACATTTCTTTCTAATATCGTATCATAAGCTAAATAAACATTAGCCATGCCACCTTCACCGATACTTTTAATAATTTGATATCGTTCACTAATCTTTTGACCCTTCATTACCATTACTTATCACCGCCTAATAAACTTAAATATGCAATTGAAATATTATCAGTCCCCCCACGAGCATTACATTTGCGCATTAATTTTATAACTTTTTCATCCACATCTAATTCATTATCAATTAAAACTTTTTCGATTTGAGAATCACTAACTAAATTAGTAAGTCCATCACTGCATAACAATACACCACTAACCGTGTCCATATCTACTACTTCAAAAATGTCTAATTCAGCATTTTCGGTTGCACCTAAAGCTTTCATTAAAACATTTTTTTTCGGATGAAATTTAGCTTCTTCTTCGGTTAAATCACCAGCTTCAACTAATAAGTTAACTAAAGTATGGTCTTTAGTAACTTTTTTTAATTTATCACGAACTAAAACATATCCTGAAGAATCACCAATATTACCAAATAATAAATAATCAGCAGTTTTTAAAGCTATTACGATAGTTGTTCCCATGCCAGTTGAATCCGGATGTAATTCAGCATACTTTAAAATTTCTTTATTAATTTCGTTAACATTATCGTTTAGCCAGTTAACTGCATCAGCTTTATTGCCCATTGAATTAATTTGCATAAATCTTTTGCCTAAATGAGTTACAGCTATACTTGAGGCAACTTCACCCTTACGATGACCACCCATACCATCAGCAATAACTAATAAATATTCATTTAAAGCATTTTTTAAAATTGTAACACTATCTTCATTATGAGTTCGTACTTTACCTACATCAGTTAAATAATATGATTCCATTATTTCACCTCTTTGCTCCTTAATTGTCCACAAGCAGCAGATATATTACTACCAAATTCTTTGCGTATAGTTACATTAATTTTATTCTTTTTTAAAACATCATAAAACCGCATTATGCGATTTTTACTACTTTTTTGATAACCAATATTATCTGTTTCGTTATAAGGAATTAAATTAACATAAACATTTAATCCTTTTAATAGTTTAGCTAACTCTAATGCATTAGATTCATTATCATTAACTAAGTTAAGCATAACATATTCTATGGTTACTCGTCTATTAGTTTGTGCAATATATGCTTTAATAGCCGCTAAAATTTGATTTAAATCGTAAACTTTGTTGACACTCATTAATTTACTACGCAATTCATTGTTCGAAGCATGTAAACTAATTGCCAAATTGACTTGCAATGGTAAATTCATAAATTCATATATTTTGGGAACAATCCCACATGTTGAAATAGTAATATGGCGAGAACCGATAGCTAAACCTTTAGCGTCATTAATAATTGTAACAAATTTTATAACATTTTCATAATTATCGAATGGTTCGCCAATTCCCATTACTACTACAGATGAAATACGTTTTTGAATGTCTTTTTCAATTAAAAGAATTTGTTCTACCATTTCATAAGTTTTTAAATTTCTTAACTTTTTTAAACGACCGCTTTCACAAAAACTACAACCCATATTACAACCAACTTGGCTAGAAACACAAACACTTAAACCATAATCATGCATCATTAAAACCGCTTCTACATATTCTTTGTCTTGTAATTCAAATAAATATTTCTTGGTTAAATTATCTTCTTCTTTTTTGACAATTTTAATAAAATCAAAAGCAAAATCATTAAGAATTTTATTTCTTAATTCTTTTTTTATATTTGACCAATTATCAACATCATATTCTTTTTTTTGATATAACCATTCAAATACTTGTTGAGCTTTAAACTTTTTTTCATTTATACTTAAAAAATAATTTTCTAAATCAACTTTACTATAATCCATTATATTTTGCATATTAACACCAACCTAATTATATCAAAAAATAAAAAAAGTAACAAATTAATGTTACTATTAAACATTTATATTCTACTTGATAATCATTATATTAATTTTATATTTTAAATATCTTTTTAGATTTAGTATTATAAATAATAAATGTTAAAGCTCCTATTCCTAATAAACTGATAATAATATAATTAATTACACTACCGGTTTTCGGATTTTCAATAGCAATATCAACTACTACTTCATTACTATTTAATTCTTGATTTTTAAATCCTAAAGTAGCAATATTTTTTATTTTATTAGGTTTTGCCGTTGAACGAATTTTTACAATTACCGGTATTTCAACAGTAGCATTAGCAGGAATATTTACTTGCCAAGTCAAAGTATTATCTTTTATTTGAGCATTAGTATCAACAATTTCTAAGTCAGGGTCTAAAACATCAGTAATTAAAGCATTTTCCACATTTATAGCTGAATTATTTTTTATTTTAATAAGATATTCAAATTCTTCGTTAATAGCTACTACATTTTTATTTACTTCTTTAGTTATTTCTAAATTTGGTTTAATAACTTCAACATCGACTTCATCTTCTTTTGTGATTTTATCGTTTTCCACTTTTACTTTGTTATTAATAATAGTACCTTCTTTAAAGCCATCTGCTTTAACATTGATTGTAAATGATATACTTGAATTAGCTTTAATTGAAATATTTTGCCATGTCAATGTATTATCTTTTATCGTTGCTGTATTTTGTTTATCATCACTTTGGTAAGCACTAACTATTTTTAATTTATCATCAAAAGTATCAGTAATAGTTAAATTATTGGCATCAGCATCGCCATCATTACTTACAATAATAGTATAAAAATAATTTGTATCATCAAATATTTTAGTTACACTACTTTTTTTAACAACTGTAATATTTGGTTGAATTACTGTTGTTGTAGTTTCATCTTCTTTATCTTTAGTACAATTTGTATAAGAATCAGAACATTTTTCTAAAATAGCAACATTTTTAATTTTGGGATAATTTGCTAGATTTTCTTTTACTTTAGCTACGAAACTAAAGCTTAATTCTTGATTAATATCTAAATAATCTATTTGACAAGTAAATAAATGACTATCAACGTTATATGAACAATTATCAGAAGTTCTTACATATTCTAATTCATTTGGTAAAGTATCAGATATTTTTAAATTATTAGCTGGAGCTGTTCCATTATTAGCAACAGTTAACGTATAAGTTACTTCTTCTCCTGGTAAAGCTTTCGTTTTATTTACACTTTTATTTAAATTTAAATCAGCATCAATTACTTCATTTTCAGTTGAACTACTACCAAAATCACCTACTGCAGTATTAACTATATTAGTGCCTTTTTTAGCTTCTGGTGATAAAGTAACATTAACAGTTAAATTAATAGTTTGATTAGAATTAATATTTTCGATTGTCCAAGTTATTTTATTATCACTTTCTGTTGCATAAGAATTTTTGCCAGTGAAATCATTAATTTCTAATAATTTATCAATTTGGTCGGTTATTTTAACATTAGTTGCAGCTACTGAACCTGAATTTTTAACTTGAATAGTATAACTATATTTTTGACCTGGTTTAATGAATTTATTGGAAGTACTTTTAACAATACTCAAATTAGGTTTACCAACTGTAATATCATCTTGAGCCTCATCTTTTTTAATACCATTTTCAGTTAAAATTACATGATTAGTTATTTTAGTATTATCGTTTACAGTATTAGCTACAGTAGCATAAATTTGACAAGTAGCTGTTTCATTTATATCTAATGAATTATGTGTCCAAGAAATATTATTACCATTATTTTGTAAACTACCTTTATCACAAGTAGACTTTTGAGCATTATAAATTAAGTTGGCATCTAATGAATCACTAAATGCTAAAGGACCACTGCTAGTAGTAGCTGAATTACTATTACTAATTTTTATTTCATAATAAAATTCATCATTAGGTTTTAAAATTTTAGATTCATCATGAGCTACTTTGGTTATATTTAAATCAGTGTTAACTATATCAACGTCTTCAGTATCTTCTGCTTTAACTTTATCAGTTTCTACAGTTGCTTTATTAGTAATTTTTCCTAAAGTTGCATTTTCTAAAACTTGGTAGTTGATAGTAATAGTTGCTTGTTCATTAATTTTTAAACTGGGAATAGTTACTGCTACTTCATTATTATTTGTTGAATTGGTAATATTTTTATCTGCTGTAACGCTAAGTACTTTAAAATTAGTATTTACACTATCTTTAACTAAAACATTATTTAAATCAACATTTCCATTATTTGTAACAACCAATTTATAAGAAGAAGTATCTAATGGTCTTAAAGTGGCAGTTTGAGCAGTTTTAACAATTTTTAAATTAGGACTTAATATTTTAATTGTATTTTCACTACATACATTTTCATCAATTCGTCCACAAGCATTATTCACAATATCAAATTTAGTTCTATTCATTTGTTTAACTTGAACTTTAACATAAACATATATTGTTTCATTTTTTTCTAAAGAATCTATTTTAAGATTAATATTATTTTCCTGTGAGTTATTTGTTATACGATTATCATCAATTAAACTACTTCCTTTATAAACTTCTGTATCTAAAACTGTAAAATCATCAGGAATCGTATCTGTTATTGTAATGCTATCAGTAGCAATTACACTAGTGTTTTTTATACGAATACGATAATAAAAAGTATCATCGACATTTACTTCTTTTAAAGTATTTCGTTTATCTATATCTAAAGCCGTTTTTTCAATTTCAAATTTATTAGTATCAACTAAAGCTATATAATTAAGAGCAATTGCTACTTTACAATATTCTTGATGATCACTAAAAACAATTTTCGCAATTTCTAAATTATTAGCATTATCTTTAGTTAATTTTTTATTAGTTGTAAGTTGATAATCATATTTTTTATCAGCAGTAAATTCTTCACCGCCTTCGATTGAAATATTTGGAAAATTATCACTAGCTTCGTTTTTATTTGTTAAATAAAAATCAGAACCTTTAGAAAATTCTAGAACACTACCTAAATTTTTAGTATATACTGAAAAATCCACTTGGTTTACTTCACCTTCATGAACCGTTAAATAAAAAATGCAAGTTTCTGTATCATTATTAGTAGTAGTATAACATTTAGAACTAAGCGAAGCACTAGCCCCTGCGTTAATATCGATTATTTTATATATTCCTAAAAAAGCAATAATTAAAAAAATTACGGCAATTGGAATAATATATTTATATTTTTTTACTAAATTCATACAACTCACCTATTATCATAAGTATAACTAATATTTAAAATTAAAGCAATAAAAAAACCATCTTTTAAAGATGATTTAGCGAGAAAAGCCTTTATTTTCTTCTTGATTATAATAATTCATTCTAGTTACCATATTATGCATATTAAGTTCCATTAATTCGCGTTGAACTTCTACCTCTAATATATTTAATTGTTTATAAAAATTAGCTTCTTTTTCTTCTGATAAAAATTGTTGATATTTATGAGCCACGATGCTTTTTAAACGAGCTATTTCATCTAAAATAATTACAGCTCCTTCACTACTATTATCAGTTTCATCATCACTAAAGTTTTTGATGGAATAATTTAAAATACGTCGAAAACTACGATTAAATTTATTTGTTAAAATATTTTCAATTAACTCGGGGTCATAAACACTTACTTTTTTTATTGGAATATTTTTTAACCGAGGCGAAAAAACATAACATTTACTTTCTTCAAAAGAAACTTCTGGATAACTAGAATCAATTTTTTTCAATAAATAACTTTTCATAATTTCACCTACTTATTTAATAAATCTGGTCTTAACTCTTTAGTCTTTTCTAGACTAGCTTGATAACGATATTCTGCGATTTTTTGATGGTCTCCTGAAAGTAAAACATCTGGTACCGCCATATTTCTAAATACTCGAGGTTTAGTATAATGGGGATAATCTAATAAATAATTTTCGTTAAAAGAATCCTCAATATGTGAACGTTCATTAATTGCTCCTGGTAAAAGCCTAATTACCGAATCACTTATCGCCATCGCTGGTATTTCACCACCAGTTAAAACATAATCACCAATACTTATTTCATAATCTGCTAACGAACGAATTCGCTCATCAAAACCTTCATAATGTCCACAAATTAAAATTAAATGTTTTTCTTTAGCTAACTCATAAGCTTTCTTTTGTTGATATGTTTTACCACTTGGAGTTAATAAGATAACTTTAGCATCTTTAGTTTTAATTTTCTCTACACAATCAAATATGGGCTGAGGCATTAAAACCATTCCTGCTCCTCCACCATAAGGAGTATCATCAACTTGCTGATTATTATATTTTGAATAATCGCGAAAATTAATAACGTTAATTTCCACTAATTTTTTTTCAATTGCTCTTTTAATAATTGATTCTTTAGTAAAATCAGCAAACATATTAGGAAATAATGTTAAAATATCTATTCTCATAAAATTAAACCCTCAATATTTTCTACCTGAATTGTCTGTTTTATTAAATCAACTTTTTTTATAAAGTGTTCATTTAAAGGAATAAAGAAATCTTTACTACTTTTAATACTTAATAAAACATTACCGTTATTATACATCACATCTTGAACTTTGCCTAGTATTTGTTGTGAATTTTCAATATTTAAACCAATTAAATCTTGATAAAGATATTCACTATTTGATAAATGTAAATCATCTCTTAAAACATAAACATTTTGTCCTTTATATTTTAAAACTTCATTAATATTGGTATAGTTAGATAGTGTAACCATATCATATTTTTGATGCGGACGATAAGTTTTTATTACCTCCAAAGTTTTATTCGTGCCTATATATAAAGAATTATTAATTTTAAATACACGGTCTTTGTATTCAAAATTACTTATTATTTTTAATTCTCCTTTAATTCCATGAGTATTAACTATTTTACCAATAAATATATAATCCATAAAATTACCTCAATTCATACATTAATATACTGGCTGCAACAGCGGCATTTAAACTTTCACATTTTGCATTTATCCTTATATTAATTAATTTATCACATAAAGCTTTAATATTACTACTTATACCACTTCCTTCATTACCAATTATTAATGCTACTAAAGAATTATTTTGTATATCATTAACATCAATTCCTTTTATTACATCGGTTCCATAAATTGTATAATTTTTTTCTTTTAATTTAGTAATAGTTTTAGTTAAATCTTGCCTAATGATATTGATATTAAAAAGCATTCCTTCACAAGAGCGAATAACTTTTTCATTATATAAATCAACAGTATTATTACCTAAAACAATTGTTGCAAAATTAAAAGCTACCGCACTACGAATTATAGCTCCTAAATTACCTGGGTCTTGTAATGAATCTAATAAAAGAATTTTTCCCTGCATCGGTTCTTCTAATTTTTTATGGCAAACACAACAAATATCACTTATACTCATTTGACTAGTTATTTTTTGCATAACTTCTTTACTTACTACATATGTCGGTAAATCACTAGCAAACTCATGTAAACTAATTATTTCCATAGCTAAATTATTTTTGATAGCTTCATTTACTAAATGGTCACCTTCAACTAAAAAAGTATTAGTTAAATCACGATATTTTTTTTGTTTTAATTTTGTCCAATTTTTAACTTTGGAATTATTTAAAGAATTTATTATCATTTTAACCTCGCAATTCTTTTCTTGCCAATTTATAATCAGGATAATATTCTGCTACTAATTGCCAAAACTTTGGTCCGTGGTTAGCTTCATAAAAATGACATAACTCATGAATAATAACATAATCTAATAAATGAATTTCTTTTTTTAATAACTCAGTATTTAATGTAATTGTATTATTTGAACGATTACAAACACCCCATCTTGTTGTCATTTTTCTTAATTTTAATTGAAAATTGGGAACTTTTAAAAAATAGGAACAACAACGTTGTACTTCACTTTTAAAAATTCTTAAGCATTCTGATTGATAAAATTTATTTAACATTTTAGGATTCTTAGCATAAATAAAATCATCAGCAAATGAAACTTGTTTAACACTCTCATCATAGATGATTGTATAGCATTTACCTAAATACCAAAAAGATTCATCATCAATAACTTTATTTTGAGCTTTTTGATACATTTTAGTTAAAGCAACTTCATTTTCTTTAATTAAATTTTTTATATATTTATCAGTACATAATTTATTACAAGTGACATATAATTTTAAATCATCTTTAATACGAAAATAAATATTTTTATTATTTTTTCTAACAACTACTACTTCAACTTCTTGATTATTTAAAGTTACTATCACTTTAACCACATCCATTATTATTTTATCATACTTTAATATAAAAAAAAAGAAAGCATTATTTAGCTTTCTCAGACTGTTGACAAAGTCGAAAGAATTTTTGAAAACAGTCTTTTTATTTTGAAAAAAATGATATATAATGAAAATG
>CANRCO010000008.1 GCA_947629125.1 uncultured Bacilli bacterium
TTTTTTTCATTAAAAAAGACAAATAAGTAAAATTTTTACCTATTTGTCAACAGTCTGAAATAACCTTTGGTTATTTTTTTATTGTTTGTCTTTTTTTTGTGTGTTATACTTTGGTAAAAGGATAGTGAGATATTATGAATAACGAATTTGATTCAAAAGAAGAGCAAGAACAAAATGAATTATCTAATCAAGAAACTCAACAACCAATTGAACAATCAACTTCAGAAGAAGAAACTATGATAGAACAAGAAGAATCAACTGAAGAACAACTTCAAGATTTAAAAGAACAATATGAAATGTTAGAAGATAGTATAAGAGAAGAAAAAAGTCGAAAAACTTATTATACATTAGTAATTTGTATGATTTTAGTTTTAGCAACTATTTTATTTGCTTCATTCTCTTATTATCGTGTATATCGTAGTGGTAATGTAAAGAAAAATTTAGAATTAAATGTGGAAAATGAAACTGGTGATAAAGACCCTGATTCATCTCAAATAAATACAATAGATACCTATACAATAAAATATGATAGTAATGGCGCTACTTACAATATTAATGATATACGTCCTGGTTGGAGTAGTGGTGAAGCTCAAACTTTCAGTATTGAAAACAGTGGAAGTTATGCAATTGGTTATGATATTTTATGGACAAATATTACTAATACTTTAGAACATCCAGAAAATTTAGTTTACACTATTAGTCGCAATGGAACAGTTATAAAATCAAATGTAGAATTACCTACTAAAGAAGAATATATGCTAAAAGATGAAACTGTTGGTCCAAATGAAAAAAATACTTATGTGTTAAGTTATCAATTTGTAGATAATGGTCAAGACCAAAGTGTTGATCGTGGTAAGAATTTTAGTGCTAACTTTGAAATAACTAATGCTGAATTTAAATAAAATATTTACAAGATATTTAATCCTATCTTGTTTTTTTTTTAAAATTAGATTATAATCAAAATAAGAATAGGAGGAAGCTAGTGTGGATCGGCAAGTAAATTATAAATTTTCTACGCATTTCTTTAAAATAATTGCCAACATAATAGTTTGGACTATCATAGTTTGCTTAATTGTAATTGCCTTGTTTTTAGGATACTATCTAGTTGCTTCTAAAATATCTGAGAAAAAAGGTGAACAATTTCAACCAGCTGTTTCCTTATATACAATAATTAGTCCAAGTATGGTACCTAATATTAAAGTTTATGATGTTATTGTCGATATGAAAGTTAAAGATGCTACAAAAATAAAAAAAGGTGATATAATTACATTTGTTTCACAAAGTAGCATGTCTAAAGGAATGACTGTAACTCACCGAGTTGATGAAGTTGTTAAAAATGGTGATGGCAGTATAGCTTTTAGAACAAAGGGTGATAATAATGATAGTGCCGATCCGGCTTTAGTAACAGAGGAATATTTAATTGGTAAAGTATTATTTAAAGTACCACAATTAGGTCGTTTACAATATATTTTACTAGGTAAAGGTGGCTGGGTATTTTTAATTATTATTCCAGCATTGATAATTATCTTTAGAGATTTAATTAAATTGCTTCGTTTAAATAAAGTAAAAAATAATATGTTAATTATTAACAATGATGAAAAAATTGATTTGGATAAATTAAAATGGGAAAAGGAAAGAAAGAAAAAATTAAAGAAAAAATTATTAAGTGAAGAAAATCACGATACAGTTATTGATACTGATTTAAAATCTAGAATTGTTGGTTCTAAATCAAGTAAAAATATTGAATTACCTAAATTAAAATAAAACTTTAATAATATATCAATTTGTGATATATTTATTATAGAAGGGTGAACAACATGAATTATATTGGAATTATTAAACGACAAACTGCTATAATATTTTGTTCTGTATTTCTTTTAGTAATTACAATAGCTGGCATAAGTTATGCCATGGTTTTTCGTGTTGATAAAGCTACTAATAACCAAGTAGTTGAAACTGGAAATTTAGATGTGAGTGCTAATTCTGATTCTAATGGTGCTCTGACTAAAGATTTTTTACCAATGAGTGATGAAGACGGGAAAAAATCAACTCCTTTTAATCTTACAGTTACTAATAATGGTTCATTAAAGGCCAGTTATAAAATATTGATATATAATAATAGTTCTGCTTCTAATTCGAATAATATGCTTTCTCATAGTCATATAAAAGTGTCAATTGATAACGGAGAAGCGAAAACTTTAAGTTCATTAAATGTTTATAATAATTCTCAAGATGAAAAAACTAAACAATATGTTTTATATACAGGAACATTAGAAAATAGTAGTAGTAGCAATAAAACAAAAACTCATCAAATACATGTCTGGTTAGCTGATGATGTTACAACTGCTGATAGTGATAAAACAATTAACTTACAATTAAAAGTAGTAAGTACTGTTGATGAAAGTTAGTAAATGCGTTAGTTGATTCTAACGTTTTTTTATGCTTTAAAAAAAGCTGATATTTCATCAGCTAATTTATATTTAATAAATCGTCTAAATCAGGATTATCTGGGTCAATATTACCTGGTTTTTTTGTTTCATTATCTTCGGATGATTCCGTTTTATCAGTTTCTTTATTATCGTCAGTTTCTTCAACTTTATTATTATTAGCGTTTTTATTATTTGTACCATTTACATATACCGTAATGGATGATACTTCTTTTGCTAAAACTCCAACATGAACATTTTGATTAGTTATTAAGCCAGTTGCAAAATTACTATTAAAATATTGTTCGCCCGCATTAACAGTCACTGAATTTATTTTTATGCCATTTCTGCTTGCCCATGAAGTTGCTGTAGATAATGATTTACCAGTAAAGTCTGGAACTAATTCTAATGTTGAACCACTGCGTTTATTTTTACCTATAATATTTCCTTCATATTCTTCATTAATTGAATAACTAAATGTTTTAATCATTTCTTTTTTTTCTAATTCTAAATTAATTTTCATTGCATTGATTATATCCTTTAAACTATCAGGATAATAACCAATTGCTGATGTATACATTTTAGAAGATTTTAAGTACACTGGTAAGCTATAATATTCTAAGTAAGTTTTTTGAATAGTAATAAATTCTTTATCATTGATTGATTTATTTAACATAGCTTTTAAAACATCATATAAAGACAAGATACTATTTTTATTCATATTAGTTGCAATATTTTTTGTAATTGATTCAAGTACTTTTTTGAAATCATTATAATTTTTTAATTTTAACATTTTCTGAGCTAACGCTTCTACTACCAGTTGTTGATTTTGAGCTCGGTCTATATCTCCTCGTGGTAGTGTTTTACGGTGTCTTGAAAAGGCTAGAGCTTGTTCACCATTTAATGTTTGTTTACCTTTTTTCAAACATATTTCATGACCTTTTTCATGATTACGATTACTGTCTTGTTCACAGAAGTCTTTACCAACTTCTACTTCTACGCCTCCAACGGCATTAACTAAATCAACAACGCCTTTAAAATTAATTTTTACATAATAATCAATTTTAATATCAGTTAAATTCTGGACAGTATTTAATACACAATTAGTACCATAAGCTGCAGAAGAATTTATTTTATTATAAGCATTATTTCGACAAGCAATTGGTACATAAGTATCTCTTGGAATACTAAACATTGTTGCATTTAATGTATTAGGGTTAAAAGTAATAAGCATTAAAGTATCACCATTGAATGCAGCATTAGCATTTAAACCTTCTTTTTCACTATCAACACCCATTATTAATATCGAAAAAGGTTCATTAAGTTTTTTATTTGATGCAATATTAATATCTTCATTAGGCATTTCTTTACTAAATTCATATAAGACTTCAGTGTCATCAGCAATATTAGCAAATGCTTCTTCTGCTGAGAATAGTATTGCGTAATTACTTGAAACAAATATTGCTTTGATATCACCATTATATAAAGCACTTAACATTTCATAATAATCATCATAGTACTTTATTTTATTAGTTAATTTTTCTTTTTTTATTAATTCTTGAGCTAAGATATTACCTTCTATATCTTTTTTATCTTTAATCATACCAATTTCATCACTGTTAGTAAGTTGATTACCTTTTAATACAATTAAATTAGTAGTATAAGTAATATATTCTTTTTCGCTAATATCTGATATAGTTTCGATTCCATAATGAATATAATAAGTTGCTCCAAGAGTAATACCTGTTATTATTAAAGTAATAAGTAAACAAAATATATAAGTTTTTTTCTTATTAAGAATTAAATTTATTAAGTTCCATAAAGGATATATTAAAAACCAAATAATTAAGACGATAATAATGATTATTCTTAAAAATGTTTCTATACCATTTAATGATAATAGATTGATGATAAAAATAACTAAAGCTATTAAATAACCTACTACCGACAAGTAAAATAGCCATTTTTTAAACTGATTGACCTTTTTTAGTTTCTTTCTTAATACATTCATTATTAATATACCTTTCGTACTAGTTATTATATAATAAAGTTTGCTATCAAACAATATCTACTTTCTGTCTATTTGACATAAAGTGACAAGTTATTACATAAACTAATTGAATTCCATTATTTTTAATATTATAATTTAATTGATAAATAAGGAGGTTGCTATGAAAAATAGAAAATTTAAATATCTATTTATAATATTAGCTTTTTTGACATTTTCTATACAAGCTAAAGCTGTAACTATGGCGACATTAATTGGTAATGAAGTTTCTTTACGTAAAGGAGCAGGTACTAATTATCAAGTAATTGCTAAGTTAAAAAGACAATCTTCTTATGAACTTTTAGATAATAATAAATATAGTGGTCAAGGTTGTAGTGATGGTTGGTATAAAATAAATTATAATGGTACTGCTGGCTATGTATGTAGTCAATATATTAAATTAAGTACTACGGAAGCTAATGATAGTTGTCGTAATGAAATGATTGCTGCCGGTTTTACTGATAGTAGTTATTATAATGATTTATGTAGTTTAAAATCACTTCATCCTAGCTGGACTTTTAAAGCGGTTAATACTGGTTTAGATTGGAATACTGCTGTTGTAAGTGAAAGTTCATGTGGTACAAGTTATATTCAATCTAGTGAAGCACAAAATATTGATACTTCTTGTCATAATCAATATTCAGAATCAAGTGGTTGGAAACCAGCTAGTAAATCAGCAGTAGCTTATTATATGGACCCTCGTAACTTTTTTACCGAACGTTATATTTTTCAATTTGAATATTTAAAATATGACCAAAATTTAGCTAATGCTTATGTTGGTGGTGTAACTCAAATAATTAAAAATAGTAATTTTTATAGTGTTCATAATGATTTACCTACTGTTATTAATCAAGCGGGTAATGCAACAAATGTTAGTCCAATCTTTTTAGCAAGTAGAATGTTACAAGAATTAGGTAATGGTTCATCTTTATATAATTTATATAGTGGCGTATATCCGGGTAGTGAAAACTATTATAACTTCTTTAACTATGGAGTTTATGATAGTTGTGCAACTACTAAAGGGGCAACGGCTTGTGGTTTAGATTATGCTAAAGAAAAGGGTTGGAATAGTCCTTATAATGCTATAGTTGGTGCTGCTACGGCTTTATCAAAAAATTATATTGCAGTTGGTCAATATAGTAATTACTTACAAAAATTTAATGTCGTACCAAATAATGCTAGTAGTAGATATACTCATCAATATATGACGAATATTAAAGCTCCATCTTCTGAGGCTTCAACGGCTTATAATTCTTATAAAGACTTAGGTTTAGTTGATTTACCATTTGTTTTCTATATTCCTGTATATAATAATATGAATCAAAGTATTCCAAACACTGGTAGTGGTGTAACTACTCCAAGTACACCATCTGCTCCAACTAATGTAGCTCCAGGAACAGTAGCAACAAGTGCTGGTTATCGAGTAGTTGGTTCAAGTATTTCGGGAGTTAATCCAGATAGTAGTGTTGAAAGCATAAAAGCCAATTTAGAAAGTATTGGTGGTAGTGGCTCAGTAACTATTTTAAATAATCAAGGCCAAGCAGTTAATAGTGGTTTAATTGGAACTGGTTTTACAGTTAATATAAATACTAGTGCTGGTAATGCTAGTTATACCGTAATAATTTATGGTGATGCATCTGGTGATGGTAAAATAAATTCTTTAGACTTATTAAAAGTTCAAAAACATATTTTAGGTTCAGCTAAATTAAGTGGTGCCTATTTATATGCAGGTAGTATGGATTCAAATTCAACTAATGTAACTGCTTTAAATTTATTAAAAATTCAAAAACATATCTTAGGTTCAGCTAGAATATCTCAGTAGGTGAAAAAAATGAAAAAGAAAAATTTATTAATTTTATTAATTGCATTGTTCTTATTTATTCCATCAGTTAAAGCGGCTAGTGCTAGTATAGGAATTTCTACTAGTGGCAAAGCAGTTGTAGGTAATACTGTAACTGTAACGGTTTCCTTATCTTCTAGTCAAGCTTTAGGTAGTTGGGAAATGCTTCTTAATTATGATAGTAGTTATTTAAAACTAACTAGTAGTACTGCTGAGGGTGGCGGAACTAAAATGGTTGGTTATGTATCTAATGGCTCAACTAAGAAAACGTCTTATACCTTTAAATTTAAAACTTTAAAAAAAGGTTCAGCTTCAGTAAGTATTAGTAATTATTCTATTTATGCTTACGATGAAAGCCAAATGTCAGCTTCCGGAGCGAGCAAATCAATTAGTATAATAACGCAAGAAGAATTAGAAGCTAGCTATAGTAAAGATAATAGTTTAAAAAGTTTAGTTGTTGAAGGTTATGAAATTGAACCAGGATTTAATAAAGATGTAACTGATTATAAATTAACTGTTCCTGCTGATGTAACAAAAGTAAATGTTGTTGCTACTAAAAATGATAGTACAGCGACCGTTACTGGTGGTGGTGAAATAGCTTTAAGTGAAGGCAGTAACAATGTTAGTATAGTTGTAACTGCGCAAAATGGCAGTACAAAAACTTATAATTTAGTAATAACAGTTGAAGATTTAAATCCAATTGAAGTAAAAGTTGGTAAAGAAAATTTAAGTATTGTTAAAAGAGCAGATAATTTAACTGCTCCCAATGGTTTTCAACCAACTACGATTAAAATAGATGATGTTGAAATACCAGCTTTATTTAATGAAGATAATGGATTAACTTTAGTCGGATTAAAAGATGAAGAAGGTAACATATCATTATATATATATGATGATAAGAAAAATACTTATGAGTTATATCTTGAATTAAATTTTGATGGAATTAGTTTCTATCCTGCAGCAATTCCTGAAATTTTCAAAGATTATAAAAAAGATACAATAGAAATTAATAAACAAAAAATTGAATGTTTAAGATTAAATAAAAAAAGTAATTTTGTTATTCTTTACGGAACTAATCTTTTAACTGGTAAAAAGGGTTACTATACTTATGATATAAAGAATAATACTTTACAAGAATATAATAAAGAACATATTGATTTATTACGTAAAGATATTAAAGATAATTATTATGTTATGATTGCTTTAGGTTCTATAAGTGTTCTAATGTTTATCTTACTTATTTTAGTAATAGTTGGTAATTCTAAAACAAAAAAATTATTAATTGCTAAAAATAAATTATTAGCAGGTGAAACACTTAAAACTAAAAAAGAATCTCAATCAAAACCAAAGAAAAACACCAATAAAAAAGCCACATAATTGTGGCTTTTAACATGTTAGAGTATAACTCTAACTTTATAAGACTTAGGAGAATCAAATCTCCGTATGTAATAGATGTTTTTTATTTAACTCATCTATTACACTATTAATATATGTAAAAGATTCTAAAATATACATAAATTTTTTCTTTTTTAATTTTTCTTAATAGGTTATAATAATAAAAAGGGAGATTTTATGAAATTAGCAGTAAATGGACACAATGTCTTTATAATAATATTAGTAGCTTTTATTACTAGTGCTTTATTAGTACCTTGTACTAAAAAACTTGCTTATTTTCTAGGGGCATTAGACATTCCTAATAAAAGAAAAGTTCATAAAAAACCAATGCCAAGATTAGGTGGTTTGGCTATTTATGGGGCTTTTTTATTAGGTTATATGCTATATGGTAATAATTCGATAGAAATGCTTTCGATTTTAATTGGTAGCTTTATTATTGTAATGTTAGGAACAATCGATGATATTAAACCAATAGACAATGCTACATATAAATTAATTTTCCAATTAATGGCAGCAGCAGTTGTTGTCTTTTACGGTCATATTTATTTACATGACATAACGATTTTAGGCTTTAATATAAATTTTCCAACTCCTTTAAATTATATAATTACAATATTATTTATAGTAGCTATTACTAATGCTATAAATTTAATAGATGGTTTAGATGGTTTAGCCGGCGGTATTTCTTCAATATATTTTGCAACGATTGCAATTATTGCTTTCATTTTAAATAAAGCTGGCGGCTTAGATGTTACATTAGCCTTAATTATGTTAGGAGCAACCATAGGTTTTTTAATCTACAATTTTCCTCCAGCTAAAACTTTTATGGGCGATAGTGGTAGTTTATTTTTAGGTTTTATAATTGCTGTTATATCTCTTTTAGGTTTTAAAGGAGCAACTTTAACAAGTTTTATTATTCCAATTTTAATATTAGCAATTCCTATTTTTGATATAGTAGCAGCTATTATTCGGCGATTTCTTAAAGGTGAACCGATTGGTAAAGCCGATAAAGAACATTTTCATCATCAATTACTTAAAATGCGTTTTTCTACGCGTTCATCAATTCTTATTATTTATGCAATAGATATGCTTTTTGCTTCGGTTTCAATTTTCTATGTAATTGGTGATACAACATTTGCCATAATTGTTTATTTACTTTTAATGATTTTATTGCTATTTGTCGTTATAAAAACTAATATCTTATTTAATTCAGTTAAAGATATTCGAAAAAATACTCGTAGTAGAAAAATTTTTCGAGCATTTATAATTATCTTAATATTTATAATTTTATTTATTGTGTTAGCTATTTATAATAATAGTAAAAAAGTAACTGTTTTAGCTTATAATCATCTTTTAACTACAGAAGAAAAAGAAATGTATTTTAAAGACAATGATAATGTAGTAACTGTTGAAAATTTTGAAAAACAATTACAATATTTACAAAAACATCATTATAATTCAATTACACCAAGTGAATTAGAATGCTATATTAATAAATCTTGCAAATTACCTCGTAAATCGGTATTATTAACTTTTGACGATGGTAACGTAAGTGTTTATAAATATGCATTACCATTACTTGAAAAATATGGATTTAGTGCAATATCATTTGTTATAACATCACGTATAACTGACCAAACTCAAGAATGGAATCCAAGTGTATTACAATTTTTAAGTAAAGATATGATTGAAGATATAAAATTAAATCATCCTTATTTAAAATTAGGAAGTCATACTAATGCGATGCATAATCCAGTTGACGATAAACAAATTTATGAATATTATAATGATACAGAAATTTTAAATGACTTAAAATTATCAAAAGAAATATTAGATACAGAATATTTTAGTTATCCTTTTGCAAATTCTAATTCTAATTATACTAAATTAGTTAAAAAAGCTGGATTTAAATTGGCTTTTACCTATAGTCCTTTTGGTAAAATTAAACAAAATAATGATGCGTATCTTTTAAAACGTATTAGTATTAATAATAATACAACAACATTTAAATTTGCATTATACTTAATGCTTTATTAAGAGGTTTTTTAAATGAAAAAAAATTCAATATATACAGACATAACTTATTTATTCTTTTTATTCTTACCATTTATTGATTTAATAACCGCTTTAATGGAACGTTTTAGCTATAATTTTTTATCAATAGGTATTATTTTTAAAACATTATTTATAGTTTATTTATTAGGATATATTATTTTTATATCTAAATCACAGTATCGTAAGCAATCGTTATTTTATATAGCTTTATTAGTACTTTTTGGATTAATATTTATTATTACTAAAAAAACTTTTACTCTTTCTAATTTAACTACTGAATTTAAAATGTTACTAAAATACTTTTATTTACCAATTAGTTTTATTGGTTTAGTTAACATATATAGTGAAAATAAACTAGCCAAAAATCAAATAATTAATGTTTTTTTATTTACTTTACTATGTTATAGTTTAATCTTATTAATACCTTTAATAACTAAAACTGCTTTTAATACCTACAGTAAAGATACCTTATCTGGTAAAATAGGATGGTTTTATTCTGCTAATGAAGTAAGTGCAATAATGTTAATATTATTACCTTTTGCCTTTCTTTTAATTAATTCTGATAAAAAATTTAAATGGTTATATTTATTAATTTTTCCAATTATATATGTAATTTTAAATATTGGAACGAAAGTATCCTTTTTAGGAACAATCCTTATAATTCTTTTCTTCTTTATATGTCAATTAATTAAGAATAAGAAAATAAAAACTATTTCTAATTATATTTTTCTTTCTTTATTAGCTTTTACTATTTTAGCTGGGTGTATTACACCAACTTTAAAAAATTTAATTAATAAAGAACATAATAAAGTTGAAACTATGTGTTATGAACCACCATATAAATTTGAAAAATTAAAAATTTATGATTATAAATATTATCATCAAATTAATATGATTTTTAGTGGACGGGAAGTAAAAGTTGAAAAATTTTTAAATATTTATAATAAAAGTAATTTAACTAATAAAATGTTTGGTTTAGGTTTTACTAACCATCACAATATTAATGATACATTTATTAAAAATACTATTGAAATAGATATTTTAGATATATTTTTCCATTATGGTATTATTGGTTTATTAATAGTATTTTTACCAATAATATATATGATTTATAAATTATGGCAAAATAAAAAGAAAGTGAATTATTTAGAATTCATTGGCTATAGTTTTATTATTTTATTACTACTGGGAGTTGCTTCGTTAGCCGGTCATGTATTAAGCTCTGCTACAATTTGTATTTATTTAAGTTTATTATTAATTCTTTTACTAGGTAGTTCTAATGTATTACCAATTAAAAATAAAGATTATAATTTAGTTAAAGAAACTAAAAGAATAGTTAAATATTTATTCAAAATTTATCATAAAAATCGAGAAATTATTAATTATTTAATTGTTGGTGGACTAACTACTGTTGTTAGTTTTGGTACATATTTTATATGTGTTCGAACATTTTTAGATGCAAGTGTTAGTATTGAATTACAAATAGCTAATATTATTTCTTGGATTTGTGCAGTAATTTTTGCTTACTTTGCTAATCGAATATTTGTCTTTAATAGTCATAATAAAAATAAATTAAAAGAGTTTGCTTCTTTTACTTCATCACGTATAATTACTCTTTTAATGGATATGGCAACAATGTTTCTTTGTGTTACTATATTTAAAATCAATGATTTAATAGCGAAATTAATTGTTCAAGTAATAGTTACAATAGCTAACTATATCTTTAGTAAATTATTTGTCTTTAAACAAAAATAGGAGGAAATATGCAAAAAATAGGTATGATTATTATCAATTATAATGATAGTAAAACCACTAAAAAATTACTGGAAAATGTTAAAGATTACAATGTTATTAATAAGATTGTTATTGTCGATAATAAATCAACTGATAATTCTGTAAAAGAGTTAGAAAAATATAAATCATCAAAAGTTACTATTTTAGTTAATGAAGAAAATAATGGTTATGCTTCTGCTATAAATTTAGGTAGTAAATATTTAATTGATTTATATAAAGAATGCTATATTATAGTTTCTAATTCTGATATAGTTATTCATAAAGAAAGTGATATAAAGAAGCTAATAAATCATTTTGCTATGAAAGATATAGCAATTGTTGCTCCAACTATAAATGAACATGGCAAAATAAAAAGATGTTGGAAATTATGTAGTGCTAACTCAACAATTTTAGTTAACATTCCTTTAATTAATCGCCTTTATAAAAAGAATATTTTAGAATATAAAGAAGATTATTTTAATAAAAATTATAGTATTGTCGATGTGATTCATGGTTCATTTTTTATCATTGATAGTAAAATACTTAAAAAGGTAAATTATTTTGATGAAAAGACATTTTTATATTATGAAGAAAATATTATGGCTCGTAAATTACAAGTTATAAACAAAAAAAGCTTAGTTGATAATACAGTTATTGTTGACCATGAACATAGTGTTTCGATTAATAAGAAATATAGTGAATTAAATAAATATAAAATTTTAAAACAAAGTCAAGAATATTATATGCAAGAATATAATAATGCTAATAAATTGCAAATGAGTATTTTAAAATTTTTTAATAAAGTAAATGAATTTTTTTATAAATTTCGTTAAATATCAATGTACACAATAATTTCTTTGTGAATTAAATGTAAAGTTCAATACTAAAAGTTGACGCGGGGGGGGTTAATGTTATATTTAAAGTAGCTATTATAGAGGGAGGAATGATAATTAATGGCTGAAGCTTATTTAACAAATACTCAATGTGATAGAGCAACAGAAATCGCAAATGAAATTAATAATATTCCTGGTAAAATTAAAACTTCTGTAGAAACTTTTGAAGCAGCAATTAATTCACCAACTGTAAATGCTTGGGTTTCAGATACTGAAGTAGGAGCTAAGATTAAAAGTGTTATTGAGTCTAATAATGAAGCTTTTAAAGTTTTAGCAGATCAAATAACGGGAGTTTATCAAACAACTATGCAATTAGTAATTAACTCAAGAAAAAATAATAATTCGAATTAGAAAGGAATGAAAATATGCCAAATCAAACAATAGATGATTTAATAACCTTATATGAACGATTCAACGAAGAAAAAATTAATATGAAATCATACATGGATGAACTAACTACCAATGGTGCTGGTTTATTATATGAGTTAAGAAACATTATTAGTGATGATACTGAATTAGCACAAAGTATTAATAAAATAGGTACTTCAGTAATGGCTGCCAAGGAAAATGCATTTAGTTCGTTGGATCAAATATCTGAAGTTTTAAATGAAAAAATAGAAAATGCTCAAATTGAAGCACAGAAAGCAAATACTGAATATTCTGAACAAAACAGTCAAGTATCTAGTGTTAATTTTATATCTGAGAACAATTAAATATTGCAAACTAAGTAAAAAAATAAAAATGGGATTTTTTCCATTTTTATTTTTAATTTAAAATAAATATGTAAGTTTAGAAATTGAAAAAAATGTAATTATACAAATAAAATTTAAAGTTGCTATTTTTTTTATTTTTGTCTATAATATAAATAGAATAATAAAGGTGGTATATTTATGGCTAAGATAGCAGATATAAAAGCACGAGAAATTTTGGATAGTCGAGGAAATCCAACAGTTGAAGTTGATTTAATATTAGATAATGGTATAAAAACGACTGCTTCCGTTCCTAGTGGGGCATCAACTGGTTCAAAAGAGGCTTTAGAATTACGAGATAATGACAATGAACGTTACCATGGTAAAGGTGTTATGTTAGCTGTAGCCAATATCAATGATTATATTAAACCTAATATTATTGGTTTAGATTTAGACCAAGTAACTATAGATGATTTATTAATAAAATTAGATGGTACACCAAATAAGGAAAATCTAGGTGCTAATGCTACATTAGCTGTATCTTTAGCATCACTAAAAGCTTTAGCTAAATTAGAAAATAAAGAATTGTATGAATATGTTTCAACTGGTAAGGTATCTTTACCAATTCCGATGATGAATATTATTAATGGTGGTAAGCATGCTGATTCTGGTTTAAACATTCAAGAATTTATGATTGTTCCAGTAGTAAAAACTTTTAAAGAAAAATTAAGAGCTGGTTCAGAAATATTTCATACTCTTCAAAACATATTAAAAGAACAAAATTTAAATACTGCAGTAGGTGATGAAGGTGGTTTTGCCCCTAATTTAGCTTATAATAGTTTAGCATTAGATTATATTGTTGAAGCAATTACTAAAAGTGGTTATGTTCCTGGTAAGGATGTTTATTTAGCTTTAGATGTAGCTGCTAGTGAAATATATAATCCAGAAAATGGAACTTATAAAATTGATAATTCAGATTTAACTAAAGAACAATTAATTGAATATTATAAATATTTAACAGATAATTATCCAATTATTAGTATTGAAGACCCATTTGAAGAAAATGATTTTGATTCTTTTGCCGAGCTTACTAAAATTTTAGGAGACCATGTTATGTTAGTTGGTGATGATTATTTTGTAACTAATGAAAGTCAGTTAGCTAAAGGAATTGAACTTGGAGCAGGTAATACAATTCTTTTAAAAGCCAATCAAATTGGAACAATTACTGAAATGACTAAAACTATTTTATTAGCCCGTAAAAATAATTATCGAATGATTATATCTCATCGAAGTGGCGAAACTGAAGATACTTTTATTGCAGATTTAGCAGTAGGTATGAATATTCCATATATTAAGACTGGTTCTTTATCTCGTGGTGAACGAATTAGTAAATATAATCAACTATTAAGAATAGAAGAAAGATTAGCAAGTAGATAATACTTGTTTTTTTAATCAATAAGGAGACAATTTTTATGAATAATACATCAAATACAATTAATATGACTATTAGAATTGATAAAAATCTAAAAAAAAGTGTTGATAAGTTGTTTAAAAATTTAGGAATTAGTACAAATTCTGCTATTAATATGTTTTTAAAACAATGTGATAGAGAACAAAGATTAATTTTTACACCTTCAATTGCACCTACACCAAGTAAAAAGTTATTGGAATCTTTACAAGAAATGGAAGATTATAAAAAGGGAAAGATACAACTTAATAATTTTAAAACTACTAAAGAATTATTTGCATATTTAGATGAATGATATGAAATAGTAATATCTTTAAATTTTAAATATCATACTTGCTTTTTTACTGGTTTTATGATAGATTACTTAATGGATGTGAGAAAAATGTTAGAAACTATTTTATTAATTATATCAGTACTTATTATTGCTTTAGTTTTACTTCAAGGTAGTAAAGCTAGTGATGCTGGTCAAATAATAACTGGTGGTAATGAAACTTTATTTCAAAATATGAAAGAAAGAGGCTTAGAATTATTTATAAGTCGTCTAACTTTATTTTTAGGTATAGCATTCTTTATAATATCTTTAGTATTATTTTTAGATTAAACCTAAGAGTTTAGTTTTTTTTTGGTAAAATATTAAAAGTATGATATGATAACTATATAAATATAATATTACGAGGTGTTGTATGGCAGAAAAATTAGCAAAATTTTTTGTAGGAATTTTTGGCGGCATTACTAGTACTTTAATGGGAAAATACTTAGTAATATTTATTATTTCTTTAATTCCAATTTTGGAATTAAGAGGAGGATTAATTGCTGCTAGTTTACTTGATTTACCTATGTGGACAAGTTATTTAATTTGTTTTGTTGGTAATATTATTCCAATCCCATTTATTTTATGGTTAATTAATCCGGTATTTAGATGGATGAGTAAATTTGATAGATTGGGTAAGATTGTAAAATGGTGTGAAAAAAAGGCTCATTCGAAAAAAGAACAAATTGAAAATTTGAAATATATTGGCTTATTTTTATTTGTGGCAATTCCTCTTCCTGGAACTGGAGCTTGGACTGGTTGTTTAATTGCAGCATTACTCAATATGGATAAGAAAAAATCATTAGTAGCTGCAATTTGCGGGGTAATTGCTGCAGGTTTAATTATGTTATTAGTTTCATATGGAATTTTAGGTAGGGTGTTTTAAATGACGGTAATTTATTTGATATGTAATAATGAATTAAGTACTAATTTAAAGATTAATTATAATGAGAATTTAGAATTAAAAAGAGAAAAAAGAACTTTAAATATTGAAGGTGTCGAAAACAGTAAATTAATTGCTAATTTAGATTGTCTTAAAAATGTTCAAATGATTTTAGCTAGTAATTATGTAAGTGCAATTGAATCAAGTCGTTATTTAGCTGATAAATTAAGTTTAGATATTGAAGTAACTAAAATATTAGCTGAACGAAAAATCGGTGATTTAAATACTAATGCTTCTTTATTTAGAGAAATGCAAGAACATAATTTTAATTATAAATTAAATAATGGGGAATCTTTAAATGAATGTAAAAATCGTTTATTAAAAATAATTAATAAAATAAAAAATTTAGATAAAGAGATAGCTGTATTTACTCATCATGTAGCTATTATTAGTTTACTAAGTGAGTATTGTGAAAAAGGTTATAATTTAGATAATCATATTATTTTAAATTACAATGAACAACCAATTATTGATGGTACTAAAAATAGTTTTGATATTTTTAAATTGGAATTTATAGATGGTGTAATAAAATCAATTGAAAAAGTAAGATAATAGGAGTTGATAAATCATGGATGAAGCAATTGCTTTAATATTAACTTTAGTTACTGGTTTATGTTTTATTGTTGGAATATTCGTCGCTAAAAAGAACAATAAAAAAGAACCGTTACGTATTTTTGCTAGTAGTTTAGCATTAGTTGTAATGAGTGGATTAGTTATTTTTGATTTAGCTCCGGAATTAATAGATATATTTAAAAATGCCTCTTTATGGGCAAGTATTATTACGGTTTTTTGTTTTTTAAGTTTAGGTTTTATCTTATTAAAAATATTAGATAAGTTAATTCCTAATCATCAACATAAACATAAATCTAATGAAAAAAATCATAAAGAACACGATTCTCATTTAGTCCATATTGGTTTAGTTACAGCTCTTAGTTTAATCTTACATAATTTTATTGAAGGTATGGCTTTATATGGCACAGCTCTTACTAGTTTAAAAGCGGGAATTATTATGTGTATTTCGATTGCTTTACATAATGTTCCTTTAGGTATGGAAATATCTTTATCATTAGAAAAAAGAATATCACCGAAAAAAAATTTTATTTTGTTTTTTACTTTAGGTATCGCAGCATTATTAGGTGCTAGTATTTTGGTTATTATTGGTGATATTAATGAATATATCTTAGGATGTATAATAAGTATTACCTGCGGAATGTTGTTATATATTATAATTTGTGAGTTATTTGTGGAATTATTAACATATAAAAATAAAAAGGAAACAAAAATAGGTTTGTTTATTGGTGTAATAATAATTGGAATATCTTTAATTATATAGAAGGAGTAGTAAATGAAAAAAGTATTAGTTACAGGTGCTGGGGGCACATTAGGAAAGTTAACTGTTGAACAATTATTAAAAATGGATGATGTTGAGGTAACTACCATTGATTTACGAACAAGTAAATATCATCGAGCAATGCGTAAATTTCGTAAAAAAATTAACATAGTATATGGTGATATAACCGACGATAATATAGTTAACGAATTAATAAAAGAAAATGATTATGTTATTCATTTAGCAGGAGTAATGCCACCACTTGCTAATTTAAAAAGTGTTTTATTAAATGAAATTGATTATAATGGTACAGAAAATATATTAAAAGCTATTTCTTATTATAATCCAGATTGTTTTTTAATTTATCCTTCAACAACTAGTGTTTATAATCCTAATAAGGACATGGTTTATAATGTCGATTCGAAATTAAGTAATAAAAATAATGACTATTATAGTCAATATAAAATAAAAATCGAAAAGACTATAGCTAAAAAAATTAATAATTATGTTATATATCGTATTCCTTTTGTTTTATCAGCTAAAAAAATGATTTATAATATACCTTTAAATCAACCAGTTGAAACTATTACTGATAATGATACAGCTATTGCTTTAGCTAAATCAATTGATAAATGTAAAAAAATTAATAAAAAAATCTTTAATTTAGCTAATGATAATACCAAAACCTATTATAAAGATTTATTAATTAATATTTTTAAAAACTATGGTTTAACTTTAAGTTATTTATTTACTTTAATTTTTTTAAGTAAGAATTTTAACACTGGTTACTATAGTGATACGAAAGAAATTAAAACTAAATTAGCAATTGAATATACTAATTTGGATGATTATTTTAAAAGTGTTAAACAAAAATATAAATATCGTTTTTTATCGAGATTATTAGCTAAACCATTCATATATTTTATTAATATTAAATATAATAAAAAGAGGGTTGGTTAAGGCATTTCTTTATAAACAACAACAATTTTGTTGTTTTTTTTATAAAAATTTGATTATTTGGTAAAAAATGTTATAATTTAATCAGAAAGAGGTAGTATTTTTATGTTAAAAACAATTAGAAAATTTCCAATAATAGTAGCTATAATTGCTTTAGCAATTGGTTATTGTGGAATTCAATATCTTCCATATGATGGAGATAGTGTTATGCAAATGACATTGGTTCGTGTGTTATTAAGTGTTATACTAATTGGTATAATGCTTATAATGGGAGCTAAGAAGATGTTTGCAAATGTTAAGGATGGTTTTTGGTTTTCTTTACGTTCATGTATTTACTTTTTAATTATTGCAGCACTTCCAGGAATTGCTTCTATGGTAATGGTTATATCTAAAGGTAACGTTCCTGATAATTGGGTTATGTTAGAGATTCAATATTTTATTTTAGCTCTTACAGTCGGAGTCTTTGAAGAAGCCTTATTTAGAGGTGTAGCTTTAAATAGTACTTTAAGAAAAACTTGAAAAACTCGTAAAGGAATGTGGCTAGCTATTTTATTATCTTCACTAATCTTTGGTGTATATCATGTTACTGGTTACATTTTTGGTGGTGATTATGATTTAATAGGAATATTACAAACTATAGGTAAAATTCTTCAAACAGGAATGTTTGGTATATTATTATGTACAGTATTTTTAAAAGTCAGAAACTTTTGGGGAATTGCTTTTGCTCATGCATTAAATGATTACTTTGCTTTTCAAGCTCTAATCTTTGTTCAAAAAACATCAGTAGGAAATTATGTTAAAACTGGTGATGCTGGTGTTCAACAAGTAATTATTTATGGAGTTATGTTAGTTTTATATCTTCCAGTATTATTTAAAGCAATTAAAACTATGAAACAAGTAAAAGAACCAGAATATGGTGTCTTTAAAGAAAAATAATAATTAAATAAGAAATTGTAACGATTTCTTATTTTTTTTGTTCTTGTAAATTATTTTATTTTTTGTTATAGTTGATATAGTAGAAACGAGGTTTAAAAATGAATAAAAAAGGCTTTACATTAGTTGAATTGTTAGCTGTTATAGTAATAGTAGGTATACTAGCAACAGTCGGAGTAATAGCAGTAACAAATATTATAAGTAATAGTGAAAATAAAGCTTTAGTAGAAGAAGGATTAAACCTTGCTGCAGCAGGTAGATATGCCTATGAGAATAATGATAATTTAGCTGG
>CANRCO010000009.1 GCA_947629125.1 uncultured Bacilli bacterium
GCTCAGCTGGCTAGAGCGACCGGTTCATACCCGGTAGGTCGGGGGTTCGATCCCCTCCGTCGCTACCAATAATGCTTATTACTAGATATTGTATCTAGTTTTTTTATTTAATAAAAAAATGCTTATAATTTTTAGTGAAATAATTACAATTTATTTAACTCTCGCTTTATGTCCTGTTTATTATTTTATAATAATTTATAATTGTTCTTGAAAGGAGCAAAGAATATGGATCAAGTAAAAATAGGAAAATTTATTGCAAAGTTAAGAAAAGAACAAAAATTAACACAAGTTGAACTCGCTGATAAATTAGGAGTAACTAGTAAATCAATAAGCCGTTGGGAAACTGGTAAAAATATGCCAGATTATTCCATTTTAAAAGAACTATGTAACATATTAGATATTGATGTTAATGAATTTTTAAGTGGAGAAAAAATTGAAAAGAATGAAATTCAAACACATAGTATTAAAAATCTAGATGTAATTTTGAAAGAATACTACAAAATGAAAAAACAAAAAAATATATTTAAATTTGTTTCAATTATAATTGGAATCAGTTCAATATTCTTTTTAGGTTGTATATTTATATTAATGGGAGGATTAAATAAAGAGGAAATAATAACTGATATAAATAAATATCAAGAAGTTATAGGTATTAATGCTAAGAGTAAATATAAAGATAAATGGGGAATGTCAGAAGAAATATTTCCAAAATCAATTAATGAATTAAATGTCAAAGATTTTAAAATGGTTTATTTAGATGCGTGGGATAATCAATATTTATCTTATTTAGTAGTAGATTATTCTAAAGCTGAATATAAAAAAGAAATTGAAAGATTAAATAAATATGGAATAAAAGATTATATTGGTTATTATGGTATAACAGGGTTTACTAATTATAAATTATTAGCAATGGAATCTGATTCATATCAAGGGTTTGTCTATGCAATTACTGATGATAAAAGTAGAATAATATATGTCGAAATAATATTTTGTAATTACTTTATGGATATAAAATATAAAGAACATATACCAAATGAATATTTACCTGATGGATTTGACGCAACAATTAATAATAGTTATAGAAAAAAGTTTGAGTAAAATTAAAACGTACTTGATAAAAGTACATTTTTGTTTTATTTTTTTAAATAATCTACTGCTTCTTTTAAATTACTAACTGCAACAATTTTTAAATCTAGTTTATTATCAGTAGCAGTTTTTTTAGCTTCTTTATAATTTTCTTGAGGACAGAAAAAGATGTCCGCTCCTTTTTTAGCTGCTCCTAGAATTTTATATTTAATACCTCCAATTTCTCCAACATTACCTGCTTCATCAATTGTTCCAGTACCGATAATATCTCTATTTTTTATTATATCTTCATTAATTAAATTACTATAAATACTTAAAGCCATCATTAATCCACCACTAGGGCCTGATTCATTATTTTTTGTTTTCATCACGATTTTAGGCTCAGTTGTTAAATCATAATCATTAATTGTGGCAATACCTATTTTAATTTCATCATTTTCATCTTTATAAGTAGTAGCATATTTTTGTTTAGTTTTACCATCTTGTTCAACTGTAATTTTTACTTTTTCATTAGCTTTTAGATTACTTACAACATTTTTTATTTGAGTTAAATTATTAACATCTACATCATTAATAGATTTTATTTCATCGAATAATTCCAAATTAGTTTGAGCTTCATCACTAATATATATAACATTTAAATTATATTCTTTAATTTTAAAACTTTTATCTGCCAATGTATAAGCAGAAATTATTGCATTATCAATAGCTTCTTCTAAATATAATTTATCAATTTTACTACTTTCCTTTAACGTTTGGTTATCTAATTTGATATCTTCTACTTTTACTATATCCCAATTAGGAATTATAAAAGAAAGTAAAACGAATGGAATATTTCCTTTAATTTGCCGAACATAACTAAGAGATATGTGTCCGTTAGTTTTATTTTTATCACCTACTAAAATTCGGTCATTTAAATCCAGTGCTCCACCGGGAGAATTTATAACATATGGTAGTTTAATAAAGAATAATGCAAAAATTAAAATAATAACTAATATAAATTTATAATTTTCCTTTATAAATTTTTTTATATAATCATATATTTTATTAAACATCTAATTATCACCTTACCTAATTATATCAGAATATGGAGCATTTATGAAAGATAAAATTAAAAATCTATTTATTATTATAATTATATTTTTTATTATAGTTTTTTTATTAAAAAATAACAATATAATTAAAGATGATGTAGTTATATCTGTTAATTTATGGCTAACTAGAGTTTTTCCTTCCCTATTTCCTATGTTAATTATTAATGATATATTAATTGCTTGTCATTTACCTGAAGTTTATAATCGTTATTTTAGCATTTTAACTAATAAATTATTTAAAATATCTGGTACAGGTAGTTATGTGTTTTTTATGTCAATTTTAAGTGGTACACCTGCAAATGCCCATATTTTAAAACAATTATATCAAGAAGAAAAAATTAGTTTATCGGAGGCTAATAAAGTATTAACCTATTCTTATTTTTCCAATCCTATCTTTTTATATACTATGTTATCACTAATATTTTCTGATTTAAAAATAGTTATCAGTTTAATAGTAGTACATTATCTTAGTAATTTTATCATTGGTATAATTGTTCGTTCTAATAAAATTATGATAAAAGATAGCAATTTATTTAAAACTAATAAATTTGATTTATCAAAAACAATAATTAAAGGTATGGACACAATGATTATGGTTTTAGGTACAATTACTTTTTATAGTTTAGCTGGAGTAATTATCACTAATTTATTTCCGTTTAAAAGCATTAATTTATTAACTGGTTTTTTAGAAATAACTGAGGGGTTAAATATGCTAGCAAATACGCATTATAGTTTGTTATTTTTAAAAATTTTTAGTATCAGTATAATATCATTTGGTGGATTAAGCATCCATAGCCAAATAAAAAGTATCATTGCTGATACTGATATAAAATACCAAAATTTTTTATACGGAAGAATTCTTCATGTATTAATTAGTATTATATTAATTTTATTATTAAACTTTCTTCATATATGTTAATTCAATATCATCTAAGTAATTGTTATCTGAAGAACTAGGAATAGTTAAAGGATTAATTGGAATTCTTATCTTCAAAAGTCTGTAACCATTTAAAATTGGAATTTCTTTTTCACCCACGCCAGAACACTTAATTTCTTTATCGGCTTGTTCTGTACAATTATCTAAATTAGCATCAATTACTTCAACTCTTGAAAAATCATAAGTTAAATTTTTATTTAAATTCCAAGTATGTGAAAAAGAATTAACAGATGAGGTAGCACTAATTTTATTTTTAGAAATATTAATACTTATAACACCATTTATAGTTACAGAAGAATTATTAGTATAGTATTGTACACTATATTTTGGATTGGTAGCTTTTGCTTCAATAAAATGTTGATTTATAGTTTTAATTATTTCGGTTCTTTGTAATTGATTATTAACAGCAAAATTTTGTCCATCGCGTTCATAATTAACAGTAGCTATTAATTGATATAAAAATAATAGAATAACTGAAATTAAAGATATACTTACAATTACTTCAACTAAAGTTACACCTTTTTTATTTAATTGCATAAATTCACCTCTTTTTATTTACAATATAAACCGCCTTGGTCACCAGTAACTGACCAATCATACATGTCTGCTAAATTAATATTGATACTAGCAAAAGATTTAACACAATCATCACCAGAACAAAAACTTCCATCATTATATTTTTTGCTAAATTTTACGATTAATTGATACTTAGCTTTTCCACTTGCACCATAATCTTTTATATTAGTAATTCCCATTTTTAATACATAGGTTGCCGTATCGACATCGCCGTTAAATAAATCATCAGAAATAGCACTAGCCATCTTAACTTTTTTTATTTCATCAATAAAACAATATCGCATTACATATATTTTTTCAACACCTAATTTTTCGCATAAGTTATTTAAATTAGCGTCATCTTTACAAGTTATTTCATTAACAACTTTGGGTTTTTGCATATTAGCAAAAACATAATCGCCATCATCTTTATTTGCTGCTTGAGTTGTATAATATAACCCATAAAGATTTAACGGAATTCCAGTTGTATTATATTTTTTACCCGTACCTGTTGCGTGTTCTAAGTAATCTTTTAAATAAAAAGTTTTGTAAATATCAGCTATATCATCATAACGAAACTTAGTTTTTTCCATACTAACTGTACTATTATAATTTTGGTAAACAATCATTAATGCTACAACTAGTACCGAAGTTACTATCAAAGTTTCGACTAATACAAACCCTTTTTTCTTTTTGAACATATAAAAGAACCTACTTTCCTATATTAAGTATATTATAAGATAGGTTCTTTTTCAAGTCAAAACAAACTTAATTGACTTGTTTCTGGTAACGTTCCAAAAACATTTAATAACTTTAATTTATCAACTGTAGTTGAATTTACTTTACCTCTAATTTGAAAATCTTCTATACTATAAAAAGGTTTAATATCTCTTTCTTCGACAATTTTATGAGCAACTGCTGCACCTAACCCATCTATAGCCATAAATGGACAAATTAAAGTTACACCATCATCACTAATAACGTAATCACTAGCTTGACTTTTTTCTAAATCAATATTACCAAATTTAAATCCTCGTGCTGCAGCTTCTAAAGCAACTTTCAAAGTTTCTAAAACAGCTTGCTCTTTATTAGTTAAATCATAACCTTTTTTATTTAGTTCAATTACTCTAGCTTTAATTGCATCATACCCTTTTATCATTGTTTCAATTTCAAAATCTGTATACTGAGTTGAAAATTGTGAAGCATAATATACTACAGGATTATGGACTTTATAGTAAGCTATTCGAAATGCACTCATTACATAGGCAACCGCATGGGCTTTTGGAAACATATATTTAATCTTAGCACAAGAATTAATAAACCATTCCGGAATATTAGCTTCATTCATTATCTTTTTATATTTTTCCCATTTTTCTTTATCTTTACTAGCTTTACCTTTACGAACAAATTCCATTATTTCAAAGGCTTGAATTGGTTTTAAACCGTTATACATAAGATAAACCATTATATCATCACGACAACCGATAACATCGCTAAATGGGACAATATTATTTTTTATTAATTCTTGCGCATTACCTAACCATACATCTGTACCATGGGATAAACCAGAAATTTTAACTAATTCAGCAAAGGTTTTAGGTTTTGTGTCACGAACTAATTGAATAGTAAAAGTTGTACCAAATTCGGGAATACCTAAAGTTCCGGTATCATTTAAAATTTGGTCAGCAGTAACCCCAAGTGGTTCAGTTGATTGAAATATTTCCATAGTCTTTTTATCATCCAATGGAACTTTTGTTACATCATCTCCAGTTAAATTTTGAATCATTCTTAATTGAGTTGGACCAGAATGCCCTAAAATATCTAGTTTTAAAACATCTTGGTCGATAGCATGGTAATCAAAATGGGTTGTTCGCCAATTGCTATCGGGGTCATCTGCTGGGAATTGAAATGGTGTAAAATCAAAAACATCCATATACCCTGGAATAACTACAATACCACCAGGATGTTGCCCAGTTGTTCTTTTAACTCCTGTACAACCTTGAGCTAGCCGTTCAATTTCAATATTACGTAACATTATATTTTTTTCTTCACAATATCCTTTAACAAAGCCGAAAGCTGTTTTAGTAGCAACTGTACCAATTGTTCCTGCTCGATAAACATTATCAACACCAAATAATTCTTTGGTATATTCATGAGCATCAGCTTGATTTAAATCACTAAAATTCAAATCAATATCAGGAACTTTATCTGCATTAAAACCTAAAAATGTTGCAAAAGGCATGTCTTGACCATCTTTTAACATTTTTGCCCCACAATTAGGGCACATTTTCTCAGGCATATCAAAACCACTAGAATAAATAGCCCCTAAAGGTTTACCCTCTTCATTATCGAAAATACTAGTTTGACATTTTTCACAACGATAATGAGCTGGTAAAGGATTTACTTCAGTTATACCCATTAAAGTAGCAACAAAACTCGAACCAACACTACCTCTTGACCCTACTAAAAAACCAGCATCATTAGAATGTTTTACTAACTTTTGAGCAATTAAATAAATAACATCAAAATTACCACCAATTACTCCACCTAAAGTTTTTTTAAGAAGTTTATCTAATTGCTCATCTGTTTTAATTTCATTTGTTTCTTTTAAATATTGTCTAACAGTTTGTTTAACACACTCATCGCCTTTAATAATAGTTTCATGTAATTTATTAAATACTTCATCATCTGTTGAAGATTTTTTTTCTTGCTCTAAAAAATATTTAATAGCATTAATTAAACTATCACCATATAATTCTTTAGCAATTCTCTCTTCAATATTATGAGGTAAAGGATTACCATACCATTCATTGGCTTTTGAATATACTAAATCCATTACTGTTTCAACCGATTTATCAATTTTTGGAGAAAAAGGAACTCCGCCCGTATCGATTATGACTTCAATTTCTTCAATCATATCAGCTATTTTATTAGTATTAGTTACAACTATTTCATAAGCTAATTCTTCACCTAAAAATTGGAATTCTTCTAACATTTCCTCGGTTGTATAAAAATGCATATCTGGTATATCGACACCACGGCGATTTAAAGGATGTAAACGACCATTAGTTTTTTGTTTAACAATAATGTCTCGATATATTTTATCTTCTTTAGTTAAATGATGAGCATCACTAGTTGCACAAACTATTTTTCCCGCTTCTTTAGCTACACGAATAATTTTTCTAATATGTTCTTGTAAATCATTAATTGTCTTAAAACTACTGGCTTCCATTTGTAATAAATGTAAACAAGAAGTTATCGGCTGCACTTCAATATAATCATAAAATTGCATTATATTAACTAATTCTTCATCCTCTTTAGTTTTAGCTGCTTCAAAAATTTCGCCATTAATACAGCCACTACCAATTAAAATTCCTTCTCGATGTTTGGTTAATTCATCACGTGGTATTTTAGGTTGATCATTACGAAATAAATATTTAGTATTAGCTAAAGATATTATTTTAAATAAATTTTTTAATCCTTTCTTATTTTGAGCTAAAATATTCAAATGAAAAGGATATGAAAATTTAACTAACTCATCAAGATCAACACTATTATAAATATCAGTAGTAGTTTCAATATTTTGATTATATAAAAGTCTAGCCATATGAATAAAGGCTTTAGCAGTACCTTCAGCATCATAATCAGCCCGGTGATGAGCTTCTTCATCCCAAGGAATATTATATTTTCTAACTAATGTTTGCAGTTTATGGTTAGGCCATTCTGGATTAAGCATTCGTGCTAAACTCATCGTATCAATAACTGTATTTGTAAAATCTTTAAAACCATATTTTTTACAAGCGGCACTAATAAAACCAATATCGAATTTAGCATTATGAGCAACCATGGGATTATCTCCAGCCCAATCTAAAAAACGTTTAGTAACATTTTCTTCGTTGTCTTTACCAGCAACCATCTCATCAGTAATACAAGTTAATTCGACAATCTTTTTAGGAAGGGGCCGATGTGGATCAATTAGTTCGTCAAAACGATCAATTATTTCGCCGTTTTTAATTTTAACTGCTCCTATTTCTATCATCTGGTCGGTACCAACATAAAAACCGGTTGTTTCAGTATCGAAAACAATATAAGTATCATTTAATAAGTTATAATCTTGTAAATTAAATATTACATCAACATCGTTGTTTACAACATTTAACTCACTACCATACAATGCTTTAAAACGATATTCTTTTTCTTTATCTTTATTGTAATGAGTAACTGTATGAAATACTTCAGGAAAAGCTTGAACACAGTTATGGTCAGTAATTGCAACGGCTTTATGCCCTAATTTAATAGCATAATTAATTATATTATTTTTATTTTTTTCTTCAAATGGAATAACCCCATCCATTAAACTCATCATCGTATGAGCATGAAGTTCTACTCTTTTGATAGGTGCGTTATCACTAATTACGACATCTTTAGAAGGTATTTCTTCAAAATCACGAACATTAAAAACTAAATCATGTAAAAATGAATCTTGTTCAATATTACCACTAAAATGATACCATTTACCTTCTTTTAATTTGTTTTTGGCATCCAAGTATTTATCATTATTAAATTTAACCATTTTACCTAAAATGCTACTAGTTTTATCGGTCAACTTCAGATTAATAACATAAACAAAATTGCCTGGCTTTTTTTTACTTGCTAATTCTTTAGCTTCTAAACCAAAAACTAAAGCATCAATTCCTATATTTTTTTCTTCACCAAAAACACTATCTAAAGATATAGTTTTTTCAGTTTTATTAATCTTTATTTCAGGTTGAACTGCAGGACTAATTATATCTAATTCAATATCAGAATTTTTTTCATTAGCTATTTGTTTTTTTAAATTTTGTTCTTTAATTTCATCAATTAATATTTCTAATTGACAATTTTTAAAACCATATTTTTCTAAATAATTTAAGATATCTTTTTGAAAATTTAATAATTCACTTTGTTCATATTTTGATGCAACTTTAATTGATATTTTAGCATTTTCAAATTCAATTTGAGCATTAACTAACCCTGCTAAAGCTGGATGATTTTGAATTAATTGATTTAAATATTCCTTTAAATAAGAAACAATATCATCTTCAAAAATTTCATCATATGTTAAAATAATTTGACATTTATTTTGATTATTAATGCCATTTTCACTACATAAAAATAGTTTACTTACTTCTTCATAGGGTAAAACATTTAAATTTTTGATAACTACAATAAATTCTTCTTTATCTTTTTTTAAAATAACTTTATCAATAGTTGCATTTTGAAATGCTTTTTTTTTATCTACATAATTTATACTTTTAAAGAAACGTTCTAACTCGGCCATACAATCTTACTCCTTAATTCTAATAAAATTATATCATGAATAAAAAAAATAGTCATTACTCTTTTGACTATTTTTATCTTTTTTTGTGTGGTGTTAAACTATCTATATATTGATTTAATTGGCTTTCAGATTTCTTTAATAATTCTTTTAATTGATTTATTTTAGCTTTATCATATTTTAAATCTTCATATAATTCATGACGTGCATAGTAGTCTTTATTTTCAGTTAATTGTTGATTAATAAAATCAATATCATTTTTTAATTCATTAATATCTTGTTCAATTTTAGCTATTTTTAATTTAATATCAGCAATATTTTGATTTATAAATTGTTCAATTGATATATTATTTTGTTCTTTAGTATCTTTTTTTAATTTTTCTTTTTCAATAGATTTAGGAATTTCTTCATTCATACTAGCTATTTCTTTATTAGTTAAATTTTCTTCATTAAATCCATATTCATTAATAAAATCTTCTTGTTCTGCCGAATATATACTACTCATAATTTACCTCACTATTTTAAGCAACACGATTTAATTTTTTGGCTTTAATATTTTGATATTTCATATCTTTCATAATTAATTGATTAATTATATAAAAGTAAATTCTTCTTTTATTTAAATAATCTAAATTATTAATAAAATTATAAAGAGTATTTAAATCACGGTTATTAATAGCTTTCTTTAAAGTTTGATTTAAATCTAAATCATTATTTGTAAATTTAATTAAATAATTATATATAATATTACCTTTATCTTTATCATTTAAAGAGTATGTTAAATAATCAAAAATATTATATGCAGACATTTCTTTCGATAAGACTGGTAATTTACGATATTTATTTTTATTTTTTACCTTTTCAGAAGTAATAACCCATATTTTTTCAATAATATCTTCTATATCAACATTAGATACTAAATTAGCCTTGATAATTAAAGCAGCTAAAGTTTCTAATGTATAAGAACTAGTAAATTTATCTAAATATTCTAAACTTTGAAAATTTTGGCCATTACTAGTTTCTAAATCAGCGGTATTAATTAAAGTATAGCTATTATTTTGTTTTTCAACTGCTAGAAAATAATTATTATTCATTATTACTCCTCCTTAACGAGTAGATTATAATATCATAAATTCTAACACTTTGTCAATACTAACTTTTAATTTTTATCATTAATCATTTTTAACTATTTTAACATTACGTGATCTAACACGCTTTTTTTCTTCTTGTTTTTTCAAATAATATTTATTTATTTCCAATGTTTTATTTAAAATTTCTTTTTTATCTAACATTATATTACTAGTAAAATCAATTTTTGGTGAAGCTAGTATTGAAAAATAATTACTTAAAGGTTCAACTTGTAAAATATTATCAACCATTATTTTATGGTTAGATAAAACTTCAATATAGTCATTACCAAGTTTACTATGTCTACATATATAGTAACTTTGATTACTGCCTCTTTCAACTCTTACTACTAATAAATCTTCTAAAGTATATTTTTTCATAAACCCTCCCATTAAATTATATTAAGTATTATAAAATATAATTAGTAAAATGTAAATCAAATAAAAAAACTACTTATTTAGTAGTATTATTTTGTTTAATCATTGAATTAGCTTCATCAATCATAGAATTAATTAATTTATCAGCTTTTTTCTTAGTTGATTTGTTCATTAAGACATATGTTGTCATACCAGC
Organism: uncultured Bacilli bacterium; assembly: GCA_947629125.1. Lineage (GTDB taxonomy): Bacteria > Bacillota_I > Bacilli_A > RF39 > UBA660 > RGIG4822. Next base: position 10,691 of record CANRCO010000009.1, read on the forward strand.
TGCTCCCATCAAAAAAGCTCCAGCCATCATTTTATTCATTAAACTCATTTTATCACATCCTTAATGTTATTATGGTCTATTTACAAAGTATTATACAAAAATTCTTTTAAAGTTGTTTTTCGATTAGTACTATAATTATTATTAACGGCCATCAAAAATGCATTAATCTCCCCTATTAAAACTAAACTTTTTTTTGCCCGACTAACTCCCGTATATAATAATTTGTTATATAACATTTTAGAATAATTCTTACTAATCGGCATTATTACATGGTCAAATTCACTACCTTGACTTTTATGAATCGTAATTGCATAAGCATGCTTAATCATTTTTAAATCTTCTTTTGTGTATTCAACAAAATTACCATCAAAATCGATAACAACTTTGTCCTTGCTTTTATTGTCTTTCCTATAATTTATTTGAACTATATAACCAATATCGCCATTATATACATTACAATCTGGATTATTAATTAATTGTAATACTTTATCTTTTTCACGAAAAACTACCTCATTATAACTGATTTCTTTTTTATCTACATCAGGAGGATTAAATATTCCTTGCATTAATATATTTAAATTATCAATACCATTTTCACCCTTATACATTGGTGCTAATATTTGAACATCAGCATTATCTAAATTTTTATCTAACGATTTTAAACAAATTTGTTTAATTAAATTTTTAATATTTGCCGAAGAAGAACTAATAAAATTATAATCATCTTTTTTAGTTAAATATTCATCACTAATATTTTGTTCTTTAATTTCTCTAGCTAAATATGGTATATAAGAATTTTGACTTTGACGATAAATTTTATCTAATTGAATAAAATCAAATTTTTGTGATTCAATTAAATCATTTAAAACTAAACCAGGTCCAACACTAGGAAGTTGAAAAGCATCACCAACAATTATTAATTGCACATTACTATAAATACCTTTTAATAAAGCATCAAATAAATTAACATCAATCATGCTAAATTCATCAATAATAATTAACTTATGTAAATTTTTATTAATTTCATTAACCCCAAAATCATCAGTTTCTTTATTCCATTTTAAATAACGATGAATAGTCATTGCTCCAAATCCAGTACTCATACTAAGTTTTTTGCTTGCCCGTCCAGTCGGTGCTAATAAAGCAATAGTATTATTTAAATCATATAAAGATAATTTATTTATTTTTATATACAATTTAACAATTGCATTAACAATAGTTGTTTTACCTGTTCCTGGTCCGCCACTAATAATTGTAATTCGATTTTTTAAAGCGCTTTTTATTGCTTCTTTTTGTTCTAAATTATAATTGACATTTAAAGAATATTCTAAATTTTCTAATAGTTCATCCAAATTATTTATTTTTATAGTTGGATTATCATTTATTAAACCTAAATTATTAACGATATCTTTCTCTTTCATATAATAATCTGCTAAATAAATACGTTGTTCAATTATAACAACTAATCCTTTACTTTCTAATCTACTTAAAATTATTTTTAATTCTTCATCATCTAAAAAGATTTTAAAATCTAGTTGTAATCGTGAATTAATTTGATTTAAATAATAGTAAGTATCACCTAATGTATCACTAATTCGATTCATAGCTTCAATAACACAAGCATTTAAACGCACAACGCTAAATTGGTCATTATTATTTAATAAATAAAGTTGATCTAGTTTATTAAAATCAATTAATTTATTAAAAGCATATAAATTTTCTTGGACATACATTAAAGTTTTATCTTTAAATTTTTGATATATTTTTGTACTTTCTTTAATACTAAAACCAACTTTTTTTAATTCGATTAAAGTATCATCCGTATTAGCATGTTTTAATATTGATTCATATATACTTTGGGCTTTTTGGGGAGTCATTCCTGGAACTAATAGTAAATTATTAAAATTCTCTTTAATCAAATCTAAAGCCTTGACTCCTAAAGTATCGACAATTTTTTTGGCAGTTTTTTCCCCACACCCTTTAATTAATGAACTACTTAAAAATTCTATTAGTGCATCTTCAGTTGTTAGGGCAACTTTTTCATAGTTATCTACTTTAAATTGTTTACCATAACGCTCATGTTTTATCACTTCCCCATATAAAATATAAGTTTCTTCCGTATTATAATCAAAAAAATTTCCTGTAATTGTAATAGTTTTAAGTGCTTGTTCTTTTATAGTAGAATCATTTGTTTCTTTAATTTTAAATACTGCTACTAAATAATTATTATCTTCATTAAAATATATACAATTAGAAATTTTACCTTTAATATAGTTCATAAAACCACCTTTTTTATCATATCAAAACATCTATAAAAAATCTATAAATATACTTTGATTTTTTAGAAATATAATTTATATATATCACTAATACATTTGTTCGTCAAGTAGTTTAAAAAAAATAAAAGCGACAAAACTTTTATTTTTGATAATCACAGGAATTACAAACTATGTTTTTTCCTTTTTGAATTAATAATTCACCACAATCAGGACATTTTTCGCCGGTTGGTTTATACCATAAAGCATAATCGCATTTAGGATAATTATTACAACCATAAAAAACTTTTCCTTTTCTCGTTTTCTTTTCAATTATTTTACCCATACATTTTGGACAATCACATATTTCAATAATTTGTTGTGGTTCTTTTTTTATATATTTACAATTTGGATAATTACTACAAGCCGTAAACTGTCCATAACGGCCTTGTCTTATTACTAAATTGCTACCACACTCTGGACAAATTTCACCAGTTGGTTCAGCTTGCTTTTTTTCCATTTCTTTAAAAGCTTTTTCTACTAATGGTTCAAATTCATTATAAAATTCTTGTAAAACCTTTATATTATCTAAATTTTCATCAGCTATTTTATCTAAATCACTTTCCATATTAGCAGTATATTCTACATTGACAATATTACTAAAAAATTCTTGTAATTTATCAGTTGTTTCAATACCTATTTCCGTAGGAATGAATTTTTTTTCTTCTAAATTAACATAGCCACGGTCTTTAATAGTTTGCATAATAGTAGCATAAGTACTAGGTCGTCCAATACCTAAAGCTTCTAATTCTTTAATTAAAGAACTTTCAGTATAACGAGCTGGTGGTTTAGTAAAGTGTTGTTCTTTTGTTATATCATCAGTATTAATTACAGCATCCTCAGTTAATTTAGGTAAAATTACATCAGTATTATCTTCATAAGCATTATAAACCTTTAAATAACCATCAAAGGTAATAACACTACCTGTTGCTTTAAATAAATAATCATTATTATTTAAAATTATAGTTGTAGCTAATGTTTTAGCAGGTGCCATTAAATAAGCTAGAGCCCGAAAATAAATTAAAGAATATAATTTAAATTCATCACTAGTTAAATATTTCTTTAAACTAGCTGGGGTACGCAATATACTTGTTGGGCGAATTGCTTCATGAGCATCTTGCATATTTTCGGTCTTCTTAGCTTTTTTAACAATTCCAATGTATTCTTTTCCATAATTTTGTTCAATATATTTGAAAGTTTCATTAATAAAAACTGGGCTCAATCTTTCACTATCAGTACGCATATAGGTAATTAAACCGACAGTTTCGCTACCAATATCAATACCTTCATAAAGTTTTTGAGCTATTTTCATAGTCTTAGAAGAAGAAAAATTTAATTTATTTGAAGCCATTTGTTGTAAGGTAGATGTCTTAAAAGGAAATTTACTAGCTTTATTTTTTTCTTTTTCACTAATTGAAGTAATTTGAAAATTACTATCTAAACTTTTTAAGATTTTATCGGCTTCATTTTCATTATTTATTTCAATTTTTTTAGTTTTATATTTTTCTAAATCTGCCGTAAAATTTAAATCTTTAAAATTAGCTGTTATAGTCCAATATTCTTCTGGATTAAATTTACCTATTTCTCTTTCACGATCAACTATTAATTTCAAAGCTACACTTTGAACACGTCCCGCACTTTTTCCTCCTGTTTTGCTGCGCATTAATTTGCTTAATCTAAAACCGATAATCCGATCTAAAATACGACGTGTTTCTTGACTTTTTACTAGATTGTAATCAATAGTTCGAGGATTTTTAATAGCATTAACAACTACATCCTTTGTAATTTCATTAAATACTACTCTTTTATATTTATCATCTTTTAATCCAAGTTCGTCATATAAATGCCAACTAATAGCTTCACCTTCACGATCAGGGTCGGTAGCTAAATATACCATATCCGCTCCAGAAGCTTGTTTTTTTAAATTTTTAATATCTTTTGATTTACCTTTAATAGCAACATAATTTGGTTTAAAATTGTTTTCAACATCAACCCCCAAACCAAATTTACCAGTTGTTGCTAAATCCCTAATATGACCCTTACTGGAAACTACATTGTATTCACTACCTAAGTATTTTTCAATTGTTTTACTTTTTGCAGGTGATTCTACAATAACTAATTTTTTCATAAAATTTCCTTTCTATTCATTATTTGTTTTATCATGATCTAAAGCAATTGTTTGTTGATTCTTATCTAAACCTTCTTTTAAATGAGCAAAATAATTTGTAGAAATAGCTAAATTACTCATTTGAACTTTTAAACTAACTTTTGTAGTTATCTCATTAATTAAATCATTAGAATAGGTTTTATCAGTATAATATTTAATTGTACCAGTACTGGCATCATAATAAGCATCTTCATTTTTCCAAGAACCATCCGCAAATACTACTAAACTATTATAATCATCTGCCATTAAATCACTACCAACATAATATCTTGGGTCATAATTTAAATTAAATAAATTGGCAACTGTTGGTAATATATTAACATATGATGTATATTTTTTAAATACTTTTGGTTTTTGTTGATTATTATAAATAACAAATGGTACTCTTTCACTATCATTATCAATATTAGTATCATAATCTAATACTTCATTAATTACATCTTTCTTTAAACCATATGGATAATGATCACCATATAGAACTATAACTGTATCATCTAAAATGCCAAGTTTTTCTAAACCATCAAGTAACACACCTAAACCATTATCTAAGATTTTTAATTTAGACATATATCTTTGTAAATCTTTAGGATAATCGGTATCTTTAAATAAATCTAAGTACATATCTCCTTGAATAGATGATACACCATAAGGTTGATGAGAACTAACAGTCGTAAGCCATGTCATAAATTTAGTATCTTTTTTATAATCACTTAAAATATTAATTACTTGATTCATAAAATCTTCATCACTTGACCAGTTGCGATATTCATTTTTATAAGGAATATTTAAATCTTCAACACCATAATATTTACCACTACCCATATTAGTATGAATTTTTCTTCGATAATAGTAAGCTTCGGTATAATTATGCATTGACGTTGTAGTATAACCAGCATCATTAAATAAATTAAAAATACTTTCAAAATAGGTATTATTTTTATATTTATTTGCAGTACAAGTATTATATATTGAATATAAACTAATCATCCCACTCATTTCATTATTTCCTGTACTGCAACTATTACGTGGTGAAAAATTATTTTCCCAATGCCATCCTTCGTTATATAATTTATAAAAATTAGGATAATATTCTTTATTAATAAAAATATCGTTTACTGATTCCATCATAATTACTATTAAATTTTTGTTTTGAAAAAGAGCTGTATAATCATTTTTATCAGTAATTTCTTGATTAATAAAATAATTATTTAAAGTTTGATATTGAGAATTTTTCTCTTCTTTTATTAAACTATTCCAAGCGGTATCATCAATATTGCGACTTAAATCACTAATTGTTTTTTCCTCTTTTTTAAAAGCAACATCACTTAATTTATCCTCGGGTTTAAATATAGTTACTTTTAAATCTAAGATTCCATAAGTTAAAACACCAAATTGTTGTATAGCAATACTAGGATTATTCGGATTTTTTAATAAATCGCGATTACTAACTAATTGAATCTTATTTTGCATAAAACTTAAAGTTACAGTTAAATAATAAATAATCATTAATAAAACTGTAGCTATTAAACATGCTATACGCCATATTTTATTTTCTTTTTTTAACTTGATTTCATTATTTTTTTGAATTTCTAATAATTTTTTCTTACTAATTTTTTTACCAGGATTTGGTTCTGGTATTTGTAATCTTTTTTCAATGAATATATAAAATATTAATAATAAAATAAAAGGAATAAAAACTAAATAATAGCTATATTTAAAACTTCTTAAAAAATCTTTAATATAATCTACTACAGCTCCTAGTTGACTACTAGTTTGAAAAGAAATATACACTCCTAAAAAAGATTTAAATCCTAATTGTAAAAAAGTATATACACTTACTATTAAAACTACAATACTATTTATAATTTTAGTAATTTTGGGTTTTATAAAAGAATAAATTAAATTAAAGATTAAACTAAATATCCCTAAACCAATGATTATTCGAATTAAAGAATAAATATTAAAATTTGCTTCTCCGACAATTCGAAAGATAACTTCAATCAATAATAAAGGAATAAATAATAAAATAAAATTTTTAATATATTTATTGTTTAATAGTTTCTTTAGTTTTTCCAACATCATCACTGCTTTCTTTATTTAATAAATCACTAACCGGTTTATACGTTAACCGATAATTATCTAATATACCATATTTTTGTAAATTTGCAAGATGTTCTTTTGTTGGATAACCTTTATGTTTTTTAAAACCATACATTGGATACTTCTTATCAAGTTCAATCATCATCCGATCTCTAGTTACTTTTGCAATAACACTAGCGGCAGCAATATTAATACTTAAACCATCACCATGAATAATAGGCGTATTAGGTATATCTATATCTAGAGGCATTGCATCGGTTAAAATATGTTCAGGTTTTTTATCTAAATTTTCAATTGCCTTAATCATCGCTAATTTACTAGCTTGATAAATATTTATTTTATCAATTATTTTCGCTTCAACTACACCAACACCGATACTTACTGCATCATTAACAATGATATCATAAAAATAATCTCTTTTCTTCTCCGATAATTTTTTACTATCTGTTAAACCAGCTAATTTATAATTTTTAGGTAAAATAACAGCAGCAGCAACTACAGGTCCAACTAGTGGCCCTCTACCAACTTCATCAACACCAGCAATTAAAGTAATGTTTTCTTTATATAGTTTTCTTTCGTATGCTAACATATTTACTTTTTTATTCATCGGTCAAATGTTACTCCTTTTATATAACCATCTTTTAAATCATTAATAATTCGATTGCTTACTCTTTCGTAATCAGCTTCACCATTTTTGTAAGCACCGATTCTTTTACCTATAATATCATAAACTTCCTCAAAATTGTCAATATTTTTAACACCATACCGGTCTAATAATATTTGAGGATAATATTCATGTAATTTTTTAATAATATGAACAGCTACTTCATCAACATTTAATATCTCATTTTTTATAGCTGAAGTACTCGCTAAATTTAATGCTGTTTCTTCACTATCTATTTTAGGCCATAATATACCAGGAGTATCTAATAAAGTAATATCAGTATTAGTTTTAAGCCAAACTAAATTTTTAGTAATGCCCGGTTTATTTCCAGTAGTAGCAACTTTTCTACCAACTAATCGATTAATTAATGTAGATTTACCAACATTAGGAATACCTACTACTAAAGCTCTTATTTCTTTTTTATTTAAACCTTTATCAATTAACTTTTCTTGTTTTTCTTTTATAACTTCATGGGTTAAATCAATTAACTTTTGATAATCAGCACTATTATTTAAATCAGCTAACAAAACTTTATTTCCTAAATTATTATAGTAATTTACCCAATATTCAGTTACTTTTAAATCACATAAATCTTTTTTAGTCATAATAATTATTTTAGGTTTATTTTTAATTAAATCATATATATCTTTAATTTTAGAAGACATTGGTATCCGAGCATCTACTAATTCGTAGACTATATCAATTAAATCAATTTTGTCTTTAATTAATCTTTTAGTTTTCTCCATATGACCAGGATACCAATTGATATTTGTCTTATTTTCATTCATTTTTATCACTTCCAATTTCTTTTAGTATTTTATCATTTTCAAGAAATTTATCAAAATCTGAAATAAATAATGTGTCTTGCTTTTTTCTAAACTTATCATATTCTTTATATGCAAGTTCCTGTGCCACTTTATGAGAAATTTTTCCAGAGTTATGTAATATTTCTCGGCCATTAAATTGTAAAAAAGCATTAAGTTTTTCTACCCAATCATTCATTGTCAT
>CANRCO010000010.1 GCA_947629125.1 uncultured Bacilli bacterium
AAAATAATGCAAAAAATCGAAGAATATAGTAAAAATTTAAATTTTGAATTAGCTTTAGAATTAAAAGAAGAATTAAAGTACATTAATTATATTTTAGATAAACAAAAAGTCGAGTTAACTGACTTAGTTAATCGCGATGTTTACGGTTATTATTATGATAAAGGTTATATTAGTATTCAAATTTTTTTCATACGTAATGGTAAGTTAATTGGTACCCATAATGATATTTTCGCTTTAATTAGTGATGTAAATGATGAATTAGATTACTATATCATGAATTTTTATTCATCTCATGAGCATCCTAAAGAAATATTAGTTCCTAAAGATTTAGATAACACGGTTTTAAAAGATTTATTAAATATTAATTTAGTTACCCCTTTAAAAGGGCAAAAGAAAAAGTTATTAGATATGGCTAATTTAAATGCTAAAAATAATTTAGACAATAAACTAGAACTAATTTTAAAAGATGAATACAAAACTACTGCAGCTAATGATGAGTTAAAAAATATTTTACATTTAGATATTTTAGACCGTATTGATTTATTTGATAATTCTAATCTTTTTGGTTCTTTTGCCGTTAGTGGAATGGTTGTTTTTAAAAATGGAAAACCCACTAAAAATGAATATCGTAAATATAAAGTTAGTGTAGATAAAAATGATGATTTTAATACAATGAAAGAAGTTATCTATCGTAGATATTATCGAGCTTTAATTGAAAAAAGTGAAATGCCCAATTTAATCATTGTCGATGGCGGAATTAATCAAATTAATGCTTGCAAAATGACTTTAGAAGAATTAGGCTTAAATATTAAAGTTTGTGGCTTAAGAAAAAATGATAAACACCGAACTAATGATTTAATCGATGGTGAAAGTTATAACGAAATAGCAATTGACCGTAATAGTAATGTTTTTCATTATTTAACACGTATGCAAGATGAAGTGCATCGTTATACTATTAATTATCATCGTCAAATTCGTTCAAAAGGGTCAATTGCCAGTATTTTAGATGAAATAGATGGTATTGGTAAGGTTCGAAAAAAACAACTTATTAAAAAATATGGTAGTATTAATAAAATGAAAGAGGCTACTATTGAAGAACTTAGCGAAATTATTCCTGAAAATATTGCTATTAATTTAAAAGAATATTTAGAAAATTACAAAAATAAGAAAAACTAAATTTAATTTTAGTCTTTTTCATTTTGGAATATTATTGTATAATTTATAATAGGTGGTAGTTGTATGTGTGAGCTAATTACTTTAAAAAAAGATTATAATATCAAAGTGTCAAGTAAAGTAACAAATTATTTAAATCCTGATTATATTTTTATTCCCATAAAACCAGGAGCTAAATTAAAAGTAAAACATCTAGATTTAGTTAAAAAAGAACAAGAAGTAATGACTTTAGCAAATGGTCAAATAATTATTAGTAGTATTTCTGGTAAAGTAGTCGGAGTAAAAAAATGTTTAACTGCTTTAAATAAAGAAGAAAATTGCTTGGTCATTGAAAATGATTTTAAAGAACGCCTTTTTAAACGCAGTGCCGTTAGAAGAGATATAAATAACTTAACAAAACAACAATTGCTAAAAATTTTAGAAGATAAAAAAATAGTAACGAGTAATAATAATGAATTGTTTTTAGCAGATTTATTAGCTAAAGAAAACATCCAAACCTTAATTATTAGTGAAATTGAAGATGAACCATACTTAGTTAGTAAAGAGTTTTTATTAGGAACGTATCCTAATGAAATATTAGCAACTATTGCTTTTTTAACTAAAGCTTTAGATATAAATGATTGTCGAATTGTTTTAAAAGATATCGAAAGAGATAATATTGATAAATGTAATAATTTATTAGGAACATACCCAAATATATCTTTAAATTTAGTTCCAGACCTTTATTTGTTAGGCAAAACAGAATTTTTATTAAAAAAGTTGGAATCAAATGAAGAAAGTACTATAGTTTTAAGTATTTATGATATTTATAATATTTATAATATTGTAAAAAGAAATCACTATTCAACCGAAAAATTAATTACGATAACTGGTTCGGCAGTTGTTAATCCTCAAGTATTAAATGTTAAAATTGGTGCTAATATAGAAAAAATTATTGAAGAATACATTAAATTAGAAGATGATTATATAACTATAATTAATGGTTTAATGCAAGGTTTTGCCTGTGATTATCATAACTTAATTGTTACCTCAGAACTAGAGGGTATAATTTTTCAAAAGAAAAAAACTTATTATCCTGAAAAATGTATTAGATGTGGTAAATGTAGTGAAATATGTCCGGTTAAAATTAATCCTCAATATCTAATGAATCATCCAAAGCTTTTACCTAGCGATAAATGTATTAGTTGTGGTTTATGCAGTTATATATGTCCTTCTTATATTGATTTACGAAGTATAATGAAAGGAGCTAAAAATGAATAAAACTTATTTACATAATGATATGGATTATAAAAAAATTATAATTGATTATATTGTTGCTTTAGTTCCTTTAATCATTTATGGTTTTTATAAAAATGGTATAGTTTTATATCAAAATGATGCAATTAATTTATTTGAATTATTTATTCCTTTAATTTATCCTTGTTTAGGTGGTTTAATTGGTTATTTAATAAATTATAGTTTAACAAAAAGAAAAGAACTGAATTTTTATTTACTATATGGTATTTTATTTGGGATGATTGTTTCTATAAATTTAAATATCTTTGCTTTTATAATAATTGGTGTTTTAGTATTAGTTTTCTTTAAAATGACTAATTTAAAAATTAATTTTAATTTAGTTTGTTTGATGAAAATATTGACTATTTTAGCTTTATTTGTTTTTCAAAATTATCATTATCAAAATGTTTTAGAAATGCATAATTCATATTCTTATAATTATTTTAATTTGTTGTTTGGTAAAGGAGTATCAGGGATTAGTATTTCTAATACGTTTTTGGCTATAGTTGCTTATTTTTACTTAGCATTTAATCCTTATTATAAAAAAGATATTCCTTTAGTTATATTAGTAGTGTTTTCTATTTGTTCAATAATTCATGGAGCAATAATTCATAATTATAGTCCATTTATAAATAATATTACGACCGGGACAATTGTTTTTGCTAGTGTTTTTATAGCTACTAATTCGATAAACTGTCCTTATACAAAATATGGTAAATTAATTTATGCAATTTTAATTGGTTTAATAACCTTTGCTTTAACTATTATTTTTAATCGTCATGAAGCTATATTTATTGCTATTTTCTTAGTTAGTATTTTCACTAATCAAATAGATAATTTCATTTTACATAAAATTCGACAGAATATTTAGAACTTTATTGTTATAATTTTTTTACTCACTCCTTAAAAGGAGAAAAAATGAAAAAATACAGTAAAGTTTTTTTATTAATTTTATTATGTAGTTTTTTTAGTATTATTAAAGTAAGTGCTACTACAACATTTTATGTGGGTGATAAAATAAGTGGTGTGTACTTAAAAGTAAATAAGTCCGGTAAATTAGTCTATCGCCAAATTAAAGAAATTAAAAGTTATACTGATAATTATAATTATTATTGTATTGAAATGAATGAATTGTTAACACAAAATGCTCCCTATGAAAGTTCCGGCGAAAATCAAGCAGGTATTGCAGGTCTAAGCGAAGAAAAATGGAATCGTATCAATAATTTAGCTTATTATGGATATGGTTATGGTACTCATACTGACCTTTATTGGAAAGCCTTAACTCAAGTTTTAATCTGGCGAGAATTGATTCCAAGTGATTGGTCGATTGAGTTTACTGATACTTTAGTAGGTAAGGTCAACAATAGTTTGTTTGCTAACGAAATAAATGAAATCAATAATTTAATTAATAGTCATAATATTTTACCAACGATTGCTAATCAATCTTATGAAACAAATGTTAATGAACAATTAGTATTACAAGATAATAATAACGTATTAGATGATTATGAAATAACTGCAGGCAATAATACTTTAGAAAGTTATATCGCTAATAATAGTTTGTATGTTAAAAGTAGTAATCCTGGTGATTATACCTTAACTTTAAAAAGAAAAAATACTGCTAGTAATTTATCTAAAATTTATTTTATAACCGGAGGACAAAAAGTAATTCAAACAACTTCCCCAAGTCCTAATGAAATAAAAGTTAATATTCATATTAAAGGCGGGAAAATTGAATTAAATAAATTAGATTATGACCATAAAACAAACCAAGCTTATCCTGACACAACTTTACAAAAAGCCGTTTATGAAATATATGATGAAAATAATAACTTAATAACTAGTATTACGACTAATGCCGATGGTTATGGAATAACTGATTATTTAAAACCAGGTAAATATTATTTAAAAGAAAAAACCCCAAGTCTTGGCTATGAATTAGATTTGGAAAAGCACTATTTTGAAATAAAAGATAATGAAGTAACTAATGTAAAAGTTTATGAAAAAGTTATTAAAATAAAAGTATATTTTGAAAAATATTTAACAGATTTGCTTAAATTTAGTAGTGAAGCAAACATATCATTTGAAATAACTCGTTTAAGTGATAATACTAAATTTATTGTTACAACTAATAAGTATGGTAAAGTAAACTTTGAACTAACTTATGGAAAATATAAAGTTCATCAACTAAATAGTAAATACGGTTTTAAAATGGTTGATGATTTTGAAATTGAAGTAAATGACAAAACTGATAAAAAATTAAAATATGTTTTAGAAGATGAACTAATTAAAAAGAAAATAATCATTAATAAAAAAGATAGTAATACTAAATTAAATTTAACAGCAGGTTTTCGTTTTAAAATATTTAATATTGAATTAAATAAATATGTTGAAATCAATAAACAAACTATCTTTACTACTAATGATTTAGGAATTATCGAATTAGAATTACCATATGGTAAGTATTATTTAGAAGAAATTTATTCTTTAGATAATTATCATTTGAATTTAGATAAATTATATTTTGAAATCAATCCTGATTCTCTTGATATAATTGAATTAGAATTTTATAATGAAATGAAAACTTATGAAGTACCTAACACTAATGCACAAGATTATAATCTGTATATTTTACTTTTAGTTGGGGCAATATATGTTTTTAAAAAAATTATTTAAAATAATTATAGTTTTGGGAGGAATATATTTAATATTACATAGTTTTAGTAATATAACTTATAAAGTGAATAATCAAATAAAATTAAGTGATTACTATGTTAATAAGGAAATTGCCAGTCCAAAAGCCAAAGATAATTTTATTGCTACTTTAGAAATACCTCAAATTAATTTTAAACAAGGACTTTATAATAAAACAAGTAAATATAATTCAGTAGATTATGGCTTAGAAATTATTGATAATACTGACTTCCCAGAATTTAGTGATTTATTAATTATTGCTGGTCATTCCGGTAATTCAAAGTTAGCTTATTTTAATGATTTAGATAAACTTACATTAGGTAGTATTATTACTTTAAATTATCAGACAAAAATTTATAATTATAAGTTAGTAAAATATTATGAAATAGAAAAGACTGGTAAATTAAGTTTACCAGAATTTGAAAATAAAACATTATGTTTAGTAACTTGTAAAAAACATGATAAAACTAAACAACTAGTTTTTATTGCAACTTTAATAAATTAAGTCTTTTGATTTAATTTATTTTTTATGACTTGAAAATATATGTATTTTTGGTATAATAAAAAAAGATAGAGAGGTAAGGAACTATGAATCATAATACAAATCGGGGGGGGGTATTTTAATAAACAAATAGAATACCTCCGAACAAACTTAGTAGGTGAAGATTATGAGTAGCCTAAAGAAATTTGATTATCGAATCAAAGATAATCGTAAACGTAATATTTTTTTGTGTGGAATAGTTTTAGTAGTAGTAACAATAGTTGGAATAAAATTATATCAAAGTAAAGCTCAGTTTACCTCTACAACAAATGAAATGAATTTAGCAAGTGGTAATGTAAGATTAACATGTACTAATAAAGTGAAACCAAATTATAATCAAGAATTAACTGAATTTGTAAATGACTTATATAAAAGTGGTGAATGCCCAGAATTAGTAGATGATGAAACAGAGGACAATAATATTCGTTATATTGGAGCAACTCCTGATAATTACGTTTTGTTTAATGATGAATTATGGAGAATTATCGGAGTAATGAATAATATTGATGATGGAACTGGTAAAAAAGAAAGTCGAATAAAATTAATAAGAAACGAATCATTAGGAGATTTTTTTTGGGATTACAAACAAAAAGGAGTAGGTTCGTCTGTTGATGAAAGAGGAAGCAATGATTGGTCAGATAGTCAGCTTATGATGATGCTAAATCCAGTTGAAATAGTAGAAGATGGATGGAAAGTAGCTAATAAAGATTATCATATAGATGGTGATGGTTATGTCTTAGATAATAATCAAGTAAAAATATATAAAGGAGTAGGTAGTTACTATAATCATACATCTGGTTATAAACCAGCTTTAACAACACTTGAAAATTTTCCATTAAATGAAGTAAATTTTAGTGATAATGGTTTAAAAGATGAAAGTAAAAAGTATATAGGTAATGCCAAATGGCATTTGGGGGGAGCAATACGAAGTGAACATACTACAGCAACAGCAGCTACATATTATACAAAAGAAAGAGGAACAAAAGTATATAGCAATGAAGTAACAAGACCATCCGAATGGACTGGCTTTATCGGAGTAATTTATGCAAGTGACAGTGGCTTTGCAACAAGTGGTGGAACAACTACAGATAGAAAAACTTGTTTAGAAAAAGGTTTGTATGAATGGTCGGATAGCAATTATAAAGATTGTTATAAGAACAATTGGTTATATGACTTACAAATTTCTGAATGGTCTCAATGGTTAATTAATCCAAGGGCAGATACTAATTTCGAAGTTGCTTTTATGTATCATACCGGGTATATTCATTTTGATGGTGATGTTAATGTTATTCTTCGTCAAGTTCGACCATCTCTCTTTTTAAAATCAGATGTCAAAATTACCTCGGGAAATGGTTCAAAACAAAATCCATTTAAGTTAACACTTTAAATCAAATAGTAGAAAAATCTATTTGATTTTTTTCTTTTAAAAAATTGTAATTTTTTGCAATAAAAAAGAGGAAATTGATATTTATGTGGTAATATATAAAATTAGAGAGGCGATTTTATGGCTGTTAATGAACAAAATATTAGCGATATTCAACATGCCGCAGATATTGTTGAAATTATATCAAGTTATATTCCTCTTACATCACACGGAAAAAATTATTTTGGAGTTTGTCCATTTCATGATGACCATTCGCCTAGTATGAGTGTTTCAAAAGAAAAGCAAATATATAAATGCTTTTCTTGTGGAGCTGGGGGTAATGTTTTTAATTTCGTTGAAAATTATGAAAATGTTAATTTTATTGAAGCTGTAAAAATTATTGCTGATAAAGTTGGAATTAACTTTACTACAAATACGAAAATCAAAAAAAATAAAAATGAAAATTTGTATCAAATAATGGATTTAGCTAAAAAGTTTTATCAAAATAATTTAAATAGTAGTGAAGCTAAAAATGCTAAAACTTATTTAAAGAGTAGGTCTATTGATGAAAATATAATTAAAGATTTTGAATTAGGATTAGCTTTAAAAGATAAACAAGCTCTTAGTGATTTATTAATTAAAAAAAAGTTCACAATTAAAGACTTAAATGAGTTAAGCTTAATCAATGTTAGTGGTGAAAATATTTATGATTGCTTTGTAAATCGAATAATATTTCCTATTCATGATTTAGAAGGTCGGGTAGTTGGTTTTAGTGGTCGTATTTATGAAGATAGTGACCAAGCTAAATACTTTAATAGTCGTGAAAGTAAAATCTTTAAAAAAGGAAATATTTTATTTAATTATCACCGAGCTCGTGATAGCATAAAATTAGAAAAATCGGTTATTTTAGTAGAAGGCAACATGGATGCAATTAGATTATATGAAAATGGCATAAAAAACGTTGTTGCTCTAATGGGTACAGCATTAACTAAAGAACAAATTGACATAATTAAAAAATTAAGAGTTTCCGTAATCTTAATGTTAGATAATGATACAGCAGGTTATACTGCCACTTACAATAATGGTTTAGCTTTTGAAAAAGCTGGAATTAATTGTAATGTAGTGCGAATTAGTGATACTAAAGATGTAGATGAGTATATCATCAAAAATGGTGTAGAAGCTTTAAAAAACAATTTAACTAATCCTATATCTTTTCTTGATTTTAAATTAAATTATTTGAAACAAAATAAAAATTTAAATAATTTAGAAGATATAATTAGTTATGTTAAAGAAGTATTAGCTAATTTAAAAGATAATGATAATGAATTAGTTCGGGAAATTACTTTAAAAAAAATTAGTAAAGAATACGATATTGATATTGATATTTTAAAAAATTCATTAAATATTACTAAAAATAGTCAAAAAGAAGTGACAAATGTCAAAAAAAGTGATAAAGTACTTGAATGTTATGAAAAAGCAGTGCAAGATATTTTATATTTCATGATGAATGATAGTAAATATATTGATTTATATTTAGAAGATATTGGTTATTTTAAAGAAAAAAAATATCGGGATATTGCTAATTTAATTATTTATTATAATGAAAGTTTTGGTTCGATTAATTTAGCTAATTTTTTGACTTATGTTAAAATCAATAACGAATTAGCAGATGATATTGAAAGTATTATCAATAATTCTTTTATAAAAGATTTAACACTTGATAATTTTAAAGAATATTTAGCTACATTAAAAAAATGGAATCGAAAAGAACAATTGCAAAAGTTAAATGAAAAATTAAAAAATGAGAATGATATAAATGAAAAAATGGCTATTATAAAAGAAATAACAAAATTAAAAAGGGAAGTGTAAAAATTGGAAGAAATTAAGACATTAGATGAAAGAATCGATAGTTTAATTAAAGTAGGTAAAGAAAAAGGGTTTATAACATTTGAACAATTAGCAGAACAATTAAAAGGTTTAGAAGTAGGTCCAGATGATTTAGATAATATCTATAATAAGTTTATGGATAATGACATTCAAATTATTGCTGCTGAAGATGCAGAAGAAGCTGGGGCTGATGGTTCAGATGCTCGTAAAAAATCAGATGAACCAATCATTTTGGATGATGAAGAAATTACTAAAGACATGAATATAAATGACCCAGTTAGAATGTATTTAAAAGAAATTGGACGAATTAGCTTACTTAGTCAAGAAGAAGAATTAGAATTATCCAAAAGAGTAGCAGAAGGTGATGAACAAGCTAAAAATACTTTAGCTGAATCAAATCTTCGTTTAGTTGTCAGCATTGCAAAACGTTATGTTGGTCGTGGGTTACTTTTTCTAGATTTAATTCAAGAAGGTAATATTGGCTTAATGAAAGCTGTAGATAAATTTGACTATGATAAAGGTTATAAATTTTCCACTTATGCAACTTGGTGGATTAGACAAGCTATTACCAGAGCTTTAGCTGACCAAGCCAGAACAATTCGTGTTCCAGTTCATATGGTTGAAACAATTAATAAAATGACAAGAATTCAAAGACAATTAACTCTAGAATTAAATAGAGAACCAACTGAAGCAGAAATTGCTAAAAAAATGGGTATTACTGAAGAAAAGGTTAGAGAAGTAATAAAAATTAGTCAAGACCCCGTTTCATTAGAAACTCCAATCGGTGAAGAAGATGATTCAAGATTAGGGGATTTTGTTCGTGATAAAGAAACAACTAGTCCTGAAGAATATGCTACGAATGAAATTTTAAAAGAAGAAATAAGAAATGTATTGTTAACTTTACAAGAAAGAGAACAAGAAGTACTAGAATTGCGTTTTGGTTTAGTTGATGGAACTTGCCATACTTTAGAAGAAGTCGGTAAAAGATTTAATGTAACCAGAGAAAGAATTCGTCAAATTGAAGCTAAAGCTTTAAGAAAACTTCGTCATCCATCTCGTGCAAAAAAATTGAAAGATTTCTTAATGGAATGATTAGTAAACGTTTAAAAACAATCGCTAATTTAGTTGATAGCAACCAAATTGTTGCTGATATTGGTTGTGACCATGGTTATTTAAGTATTTATTTAATTAAAAATAAACTATGTAAAAAAGTAATTGCCAGTGATATTAACGAAAATGCTTTAAATCAAGCAAAAAAAAATATCAATAAGTATAAATTAGAAAAACAAATTACTTTAATTCTATCTGATGGCTTAACTAATTTAAAAAAATACAATATTACTTTAGCAATTATTGCTGGAATGGGAACAACTACTATTTTAAACATTGTGGCTAATAGTCCACAAAAAATAGAAAAATATATTATTTCATCCAATAATAATTATGATGTTTTACGTATGAAAATGCATGAATTTGGCTATAACTTAGAAAATGAAATTGTCGTTTTAGACCATGATAAATATTATCCGATTATGGTTTTTCAATTAAAAAAAGGAAAAATTAATAAAAAAACAATAAATATTGGTTTGTATAATCAAGATAATAAAGAATATTATCGTTATTTAAAAGATAAAAAATTGCATATTTTAAATAAAATTCCAAAAAAGAATATAAAAAAAAGATGGAATATTAAAAAAGATATTAAATTTATAAATGATTATCTTAATAGATAATTTTTTTATTGGAAAAATTGAGGACTATTAATATGATTTGGAATATACTTTATTTGATTTAAATTATTATTTTGTGATTGACTAGTTGGTTTTTTAGCTTGTTGATTTAATTTAGGCTGCTGTAATTCTTTTAAAACACTAAAAGCTGTTCTAGCATTAGCAATTAAGGGTTTTGCTTGACGATATAAGGGTATTACTTGATTAGCAATACTCAATGTTTTTCCTAATCCTCCTAGAACTCTTGCTAAACTTAAACCACCTAAAATAGGTCCCGGATTCATAAATATTCCTCCTTGTTAATATATTTTATGCCAAATTTTTAAAAAATCAGCAATTTATTAATGTAATTTAGAATTATTTATGTTATAATCTTATAGTAGAATAAGAGGTGTTTATTAAATGAACAACAACAATAATGTTAATTCAACTCCTGAAAATCAAAATAACGAAGTAACTATGACTAGTCCTGATACTGCTCAACAACCTGTTGCAACAACACCTACAGAACCCGTAGCTCCGGCAATAGATGTTGAAACTAAAAAAGACAAAAAAAACAAACCAAAAAAAGAAAAAAAACAAAAAGAAGATCCACGACTAAAAAAATTATTAGTAAAAAAAGAATTACTAGATGAACAATTAAAATCGGGAAATATTGTTCGAAGTGAAGTACCACTAACATATCGATTTACAGCATCTGACCCAACAGGGAAAATAACTGATGGCGAGATTATGGGTAACTCAATACTAGATGTTCACACCTTTTTAATTAATAAAGGTTATACTATTTATGAAATTGTACCTAAAACATCTAAAGCTGCTAAAGCTGGTGGACGTAAACTACCTACCAAAGATTTACTATTCTTACTAACTCAATTATCAACTTATTTAAAAGCAGGTATAACTTTAGCGGATGCAATTGATATTTTAGGACGTCAAATGAGTAAAGATAAAAATAAAGCTCGAATATTCCAATCATTAAGTTATGAATTAACAATGGGTGAAAGCTTCTCAGCTGCATTAGAAAAACAAGGTAATGTATTTCCTCAACTTTTAATTAATATGATTAAAGCTGCTGAAGCAACTGGTGAAATTATTGAAACATTAGACGATATGGCTAATTATTATACAGAAGTTAATAAAACCCATAAACAAATGAAAAGTGCCATGACTTATCCTATAATAATCTCTGTTGTTGCTATAGGAGTTTTAACCTTTATTATGATTTGGGTAATTCCAAAATTTATTGATATTTATACACAATCTGGTATTAATCCAACTGGTATTACTGCAGTTATTATTTGGTTAAGTGATTTTATTAAAAATTATATTATTATTATTCTATTAATATTTATTGCAATTGTCGGAGTTTTATTTGCTCTGTATAAGAAAGTTCAAAGTTTTAGGCGAACCATTCAAACATTAATGATGAAAACACCAGTTATTAAAAATGTAATAATTTATAACGAAATGACTATATTTACAAAAACCTTTGCTTCTTTATTAAGAAATCAAGTAGACATTAATGAAAGTATGGAAATACTAGAAAAAATAACTAATAATGAAATTTATAAAGAAATTATGCGCCATACAATCGATAATGTTCGAATGGGTGAAAAAATTTCAGATTCATTTAAAAATCATTGGGCTATTCCAGATGTTGCATATTATATGTTAGTTACTGGTGAATCTACTGGTGAATTATCAGAAATGATGCTTAAAGTTAGTGATTATTATAGCGAACAACACCGTAATATTGTTAATAGTTTAAAAACTTTTATTGAACCTTTAACTATAGCGTTATTAGCATTTATTGTTGGATTTATCTTAATTGCAGTTATTGTTCCAATGTTTAGCTTATATGAAACAATTGAGTAGGGAATAATGAATATCTTTATAACAATATGCCTGTTTATTTTAGGGTTGGTTTTTGGTTCTTTTTTCTTTGTAGTAGCAAGTCGTTTACCGATAAATGAAGATATTACAAAAACGCATTCTCATTGTGAAAATTGTAAAGCTACTTTAAAATGGTATGAATTAATTCCTGTTTTTAGTTATATATTTTTAAGAGGAAAATGTCATCATTGCCACACTAAAATATCAATACTTTATCCTCTAATTGAATTATCAACAGGAATTCTTTTTGCTGTAAGTTATTTATTATATAATTTTGATTATCAATTCTTTATTTCTATAGCTTTATCTTCTTTATTAATATTAATCTTTATTAGTGATTTTAAATATTTTATCATTTTGGATTCTCCTTTAGTAATATCTATAATTATTATTTTAGGAACTTATTTATATTTTTTCGATATTAAATATGTTCTATTGCATATATTATATGGCTTATTTATTTTTATCTTTTTATTATTTATTAAGTTTTTAGGCGATAAATTATTTAAAAGAGAATCTTTAGGTGGGGGAGATATTAAATTAGGTTTTGTAATTGGTTTAACTTTAGGAATACCGTTAGGATGTGTTGCTTTGGTTTTATCAGCATTTTTAGCATTACCATATGCTTTAACTAGTCTATATTTAAATGAAGAAAGGGAACTACCTTTTGGACCGTTTATGATAGCAGCCACGGTTATAGTGTTTATTTATATGGTAAAATTTAATTATTTAATTGATTTTTTGACATTTTAAAACTTCACATTTCGTGAAGTCTTTTTTTATCTTGCTAAAAGATAACCAAAAATAGTTGCTGCAACGCTACCAACCATTATTAGTAACATAATCCAAGCCATAAATTTAGCTGGATCAAACTTTTTTTTCTTTTTCTTATTTTGCTTTGCCATTTTTATTCAACCTACCTTGCTAATAGACATAATATAAACTTATCACAAAATAACGATTAATGCAAACATATTTAAAGCATATTATAAAAAAATAAGCATAAAATTTGTTAAGGTGAAAATATGAGAGAATATAGAAGAGGTCATAGCAAAAAATATAACTTAATAACTTTTATGCTAACTATAATTGTTATAGGATTAATTTGTGGAGTGATTTATTATTTAAAATTACCTAAAGTAACTAAAACTTTAATCAATAATAATCTTAGCAGTATGAATATAGTTCATAATTATAATAATATTATTGTTCATTTAATAATAATTAGTATTATTTGTTTATTTTCTTTTTTTATTGTTGGACTTCCATTAGCTTTTTTCTACCTTTTTTATGAAGGATTGAGTATTGGGTTTAATATAGTTGTATTCTGGCAGTTAAAAAAGATTAGAGGTTTATTTTATGC
Organism: uncultured Bacilli bacterium; assembly: GCA_947629125.1. Classification (GTDB taxonomy): domain Bacteria; phylum Bacillota_I; class Bacilli_A; order RF39; family UBA660; genus RGIG4822. The sequence goes on from CANRCO010000010.1 coordinate 13,923, forward strand.
GATAATTTATAATTTAGTATATAAATTAATTTATCTTTTATTATTATTCTTATTTATTTTTAAAATGATTGATATCATTTATAATATTTTAAGATATTTATTTTATCAAAAAAACGATAGGATTAAGATAATTATCTTCAATAAGGTAAAAGTACTATTATTTATTGTTATTTTAATTATAATAAACGATATATTAATTTATTTTTTTGGGAACTATATTTTAAATTTATTTAAATTCCTGTTATGATTTACCATTTTACTAAATTCCATATTAATGTTATAATTTAAAAATGGAATGGGGAATTTTATGAAAAAAGTTGTAGTTGGCATTAGTGGGGGAGTTGATAGTGCAGTAGCTGCCTATTTATTAAAAGAACAAGGCTATGATGTAATTGGCCTCTTTATGCGAAATTGGGATAGTTTAGTTAATAATGATATTTCTGGTAATCCTAATTTACAAAATGATATATGCCCTCAAGAACAAGATTATAATGATGCCCTAAAAGCTTGTGAGATATTAAATATTCCTCTTAAAAGAGTAGATTTTATTAAAGAATATTGGGATTATGTTTTTACTTACTTTTTAGAAGAATTAAAAAAAGGACATACACCTAATCCTGATTTAATGTGTAACAAATATATTAAATTTGATTTATTTGTTCAAGAAGCCAAAAAATTAGGTGCTGATTATATAGCAACTGGCCATTATGCAAATTGCCAAAACGGTCATTTATATAAAGCTAAAGACCAAAATAAAGACCAAACTTACTTTTTAGCAAATGTTACTCAAAAACAATTAGAAAATGTATTATTTCCTTTAGGTAATTTAACTAAAACTGAAGTTCGCCAAATAGCTGAAAAAATTAATTTAAATGTTGCTCATAAAAAAGATTCAACCGGTATTTGTTTTATTGGTGAAAGAAATTATCAAAAATTTATTCAAAATTATTTAAGACCTAATCCTGGTGATATTATTAATGTAGAAACTAAAGAAGTTATTGGGCAACATAATGGTTTGATGAATTATACCATTGGTCAAAGACGAAACGTTGGTTTAAGTGGCCAAGAAAAAAGACATTATGTGTGTGGTAAAAATGTCGAAAAAAACTTATTATATGTGGCTTTTGGCGATGATAATGAATATTTATTTAGTGATGAATGTATTATTGAGAACGTTAATTTAATAAATGCAAAAAAAGTAGAAAAATGCCAAGCAAAATTTCGTTATCGTGGTGAAGAGTACGATGTATCTTTAGAATATTTAGATAATAATGAAATAAAAGTTAAATATCCTACTAAAGCTAAAGCGGTTACTCCTGGCCAAGCTTGCGTCTTATATTTAGATAATGAATGTTTAGGTTGTGGCTTTATTAAAGATGTATTTAAAGATGGTCAAAAACTTTGGTATTTATAATATTTATTATTGGCAAAAACTTGACAAAAAAGTGTTAAGTAAGTTATAATAATAAATGTAAAATAGGAGGTAGCAAAAGAGAAATGACAAAAGTCAATGATTTATTACAAGAGTTAGGTATTTCCAAAGTTCGTTTAGCAAAATATTTAGGCGTATCTCGCCAAATGGTTTATAATTATTTAGAATTAGATTCGCTAAATAAATGGCCAAAGGAAAAGAAATTATTATTATTAAAACTACTTGATATTCAAGATGATAGTGATAGTTCAATCAGTGGAATTAAAATTACTACAGAATATTTAATGGCTGTAGAAAATCGTTTAAATATGGGCGTTAAAAATACTCCAGGATTTGATAACTATTTTAATTTAAATGATTTAAATATGGAACAACAAAATTTACTAACTAATATAACATATTTAATAAAAGAAAAATTATTAGAAGATGATAAAAATCAAACAATTTATAATGCAATGAAATATTTATATAATTTACTTCAAAGTCTTGATAATGTTCCAGAAATTAAATATATATTTGGTTATATGGCAAAAACAACTGGATTTATAGACCCTGAAGAATATAAATTTGATGAGGAAAAACAATTTGTTTTTGAAGGAATTTTATATTCTGCTCTAACTTTATATAATAATGGCGGAGCAAGTAAAAATCGTTTAATTGAAAGTCATAAGAGATTTGTTCAAGAAATAATTCAAAAAAAGGAAGAAACACTAAGTCGAACTCAACAACTTAATACTATAAAAATTCAAGCATTAAGAGAATTAGGTTATAATGAAATAACTACTGAAAATGCCTCAGAAGTATTAGAAAAAATTGCTGAAATTGAATCTAGAAAAGTTTAGATAGAGTAGAATAGAGTAATAAAAATTCAAATCAATTTGATAAAGATTTTTATTATTTTTTTTATTTGTGTTTATTCTATTTTTTTACTTATAACATTACTAATAATTAATACTTAATATTGTTATATATTGTCTTAATTATTTTTATTTAATTAAAATTATTTTATATAAAAAAATTTAATCCACTCCCCCTATTCATTAAATTTTAAAAAGAGAGGAGTAGATTATAGATAATTAATTTATTAAAGTATATTATTATAATTAGTAATTAGATTATAGATTACTAAGTAATAGAATATTTAAAGTTAAAATATATTTAAATAAAAAATAAATTATTTAATAAAATTAAAAATTAAAATTTAACTTAACAAATAATTATAAAAACTATATAATAGAGGTATATTTAATATTATTATAAATTTATAAAACAACTTTAAATGATGAACTAATCAGCTAATTTTTCAAATATTGTTTAGTTCGTATAATATATATTATGTTAACTTAATTATTTTGCTAGATTTTTAATATAATTAAGATAATCCTTATATTCATTTTGTTTTGTTATACTATAAACATAATTAATACGGCCTAGTAAAGATAAAAGATACTTTTTCTTACTTCTAATATTTATTCTATTTAAATGATTATCAATTCCATATTTTTTAATATAATATATCTCTTGTCGTATTTTTTTTCGATATTCACTAGCTATCTGGCATTTTTTATTTACAACGATACCAGTTACTAATTGTCTTTTATTATTTGATATAACTACAGTTTTATTTTCATTTAATTTTAATTCTAATCGATTTAATAATTTTTGTACTTTGGTAATAACCATATTAGGCTTAAAATCACCAGAAAAAGTTAAATCATCAGAATATCTAGAGTAGGCTATATTTAAATTATTACACCACTTCCCTATTTCTTCATCAAATTCATATAAAATTAAATTCGATATATAAGGTGAAGTTGGAGCTCCTTGAGGTAAATAATCATTATAAGTACATAAATAAGTTAACAATATTCCAATATTTTTCGGAAAATACTTTAAAGAAAATACTTTATTATAAATATTCATAAAACTTATATTGTCAAAAAAATTTTCGATATCTAATTTTAAAATAATTTTTTTATTTAGATGCACAGTAGCATTATCTTTTAAATTACAATCTTTTTTATAAGCTTTTGCATAAGAAGATATTTCTCTTTTTTATTTTAATTATCTTATAATTTTTTTCAGTATTATTACTTAAGGTATATAATAATTTTATTTTATCAAAATCATTAAGATTGTTATCAATTAGATTAAGAGATAATAATTGTGTCAAATTCTTTTTTAACATATTATTACCTCCTTTAAGCAATACTTAAGATATTATAATACGAAAATGGGTTTAGCCAGCGTAATGAAATGTAGCGGCGTGTACACCTTAGTGTACTTATACCCATTGAGAGTATTATTATTTTATGTATTAATTAAAATACGTTCTTTAACGACTCGCTAAAGAGTGGTTGTCCACTAATCACTATTGCTTAAAAGTATTATATAAAAAATAATTTTTTAAAGCAACTTTAAAATGCAAAATGATTAATTAATATAACTAATATTCCCATAATTAAACCTAAAGAAATATATTTATTTTCATTGTATTTTAAGGCTTGAGGTAATAATTTATTAATTGATAGAGTTATCATAATACCTGCTACAATTAGTAAAATTATACTAATAAATACATCATTAATATATTTAGCTAAAAATAGATATGCTACTAAAGCTCCAAGAGGTTCAGCTAAACCAGAAATAAAAGTTTTCTTTAAAGCATCTTTTCTTTTTTTCGTAGCATAATAAATGGGTACAGCAATGCTTATGCCTTCGGGTATATTATGAAGCATAATTGCTAAACTCAATTTTAATCCTAAATTAATGTCCTGATAACTACTCATGAATGTTGCAATTCCCTCTGGTAAATTATGTAACATTAAAGCAATCATACTTAAAATACCTAATTTATATAAATTATTTTCTTTACTACTTAATTTATCTATTTTATTATTAACTAAATTAATGGAAAAAGCACCTACAATAAAGACTATTAAACAAATAATTATTCCTTTAACTAATTTAAAATTACTAATTATAACAAATGATGCATTAGGAATTAAATCAGTTATACTTATGCCAATCATTATACTTAAAGAAAAACTTAAACAAAATGTAATAAACTTGGTAATATTTTCCTTTTTCAGATTAAAAAATATAACAATTCCACCTAAAACCGTTGATAAACCCGCAATAGTAGATATTAATAAAGGTCCAATTATTTCCATATAATCACCATTAAATTATATGTATTAGATGTTTTATTTAGGACATAATA
>CANRCO010000011.1 GCA_947629125.1 uncultured Bacilli bacterium
TTTTGTTAAACATTCTGATTTACTAGTTGCAAATCCATAATCACTTGGGTACATTAATCCGATATAGCCTGTCCATGATGTCGGTCTATTACTATATACTAAGTTACTTCTTTCTTTTGAATAATACATACTAGCTATTACATTTTTTAGTTCATCATTATGAATTCCCCCTAAGTGATACACTGCTATATCTATTAATTTTTTGCTTTCAGAAGTTAAACCTTTTGTACTAAAATCAACTTCTGTTTCAAGAAAATTTTCTGAGGTTGATACTTTATTCGGATAGTAGCCATTTGTTCGATTATAATAACTTCCTACTTTTTTATAAAAGATTTGCCCTTTACTATCTTTTGCGGTTCCATCACTATCTATTGTATAAGATTTTTTTGTTTCTTGATTTTGCCAATTTTCTTTTACAACATCCTCTGGATTTAACATCATCATTAATTGGCTATCTGACCAATCATTACTTCCATTATCAATTATTGATGAGCCTACTCCAGTTTGTTTGTAATCCCAATGAAAATTTCCTAGTGATTCTGCTCTTATTAACTTAATTCTTGATTCTTTTTTGCCGGTTCCATCATCTATGTTGTTCATAACTCCTATTACTCGCCATTTCTCTCCATTGAAATCAACATAGTTATCAGGTGTTGCTCCAATATATCTTAAGTTATTATCTATTGTTTCATCATAAGCTAGTTGTTCATTGTCTTCACTTATAATTCTTACATAATCACTAGCTAGTATATTCTCTCTTTTAATACTGTTTATCTCTATTTTACTTTCAAAAGTTTTATTATTTATTTGCTCATATTCTGTATTTTCATCTAGCCAGATTTTTAAGTTTAATGTTTTATTACTATTAGCTTTTATTTTTACCGTTGTTAAGTGTTTACCTGTATTATATTCTTTATTTGTTGTTTCTCTATCTAATAAGTTATTTAAATTATTTGGTTCGATTATTTTTTGATTGTTATATAATAATGTTGCTCTGATATTCTTTGCATCTAATGTATTATTATTTTTGATATCTAAGTTTACTTCAACATATTCTTCATGGTTACAATTATTGGTTATTGTGAAGGTATAACCATTTTGTTTTAATCCTTCACTATCTGGGGTTTGATAAGCATTTGGTATATCAATATTTGTTCCTTCTTGAACACTTAGTTTTAAACAACCACTACTTATTTTATTTATACTTGTTTGTTCTTTTGTTGTACTCCATAGGGCATAACTTATTCCACTTATTATTAATACTCCAACTAATAATCCCAAACAAGCTAATATCTTCGGGTACTTTTGTTTATTAAAATACCCCCCCCGATTTACATTATGATTCATAAATCCTTACCTCTCTATCTTTTTTTATTATAACAAACAATTACTCTTTAGCAAAGGAAAAATTGATAAGTTATCAATTTTATAAAGCTACTTTGTACGGATTATCTTTTGTTCCAGTTCCAGAGACAATTTTAACTCCAGATTTTAAATATAGAACAGGATTTGCTCTATAATGACTACTGTATATATGATAAGAATTACCAACAAAACCTTGATAATCTACATAAGCAACAGCCATATTATTACTAGCATATGGACTCATTAACCATTGATTAGCTGAACGATATAGCCAATTATTTTTATGACAATCTTCATAGCCTTCTGCCTTCCAATCATATAAATCTTGGGCTAGACACTCGACTCTTGTTTTTGACTTTCCACCTCCAGTGGCATAACCATAATCACTTGGGTACATTAATCCAATATATCCTGTCCACGATTTAGGATTATTGTTATATACTGATGTACTATGTTCTTTTTCATAATATATACTTGCTGTTGAAGTATTATACTCAGTATTATATATACCACCTAATTTCCATATAGCAGTAGTAGATATTTTTTTTATTTCTTCGTTTATTCCTGTTTCACTAAAATTTAATTGTTTCCATTTATCAATAAAATCTCCATTAAAATATTCATATATTTTATTTCTTTCTATTGTTATTTTTTTATTCCAAAAATATTCATTTAATGTTACTTGTAAACTTGCAGTATGCCAATTATTTGTATAAGTATATTCCCCTGTACAACTTGATGTTTCATCTTCAGATTTACATTTTGCATCCCATGCTATCATTCCGATATCTTCATCACGTATTATCTTTAATCTTTCTGATTTAAAATCATCTAAATTATTATCTTTCATTACTCCAATTATTCGCCATAAGATTGGGTCGCCTTTATCATGGAGTTTGGTACAATGTTTATTATACGTTTTAGCTTTTTGACATTCTGTTTGCGATACATATTCGACAGTAAATTCTCCCTGATATATATCTTCATTATTATAACCAACCCATATATCCGTTTGATATTCACCGTTACCTATATCAACATAGTTGTTTGGGTCTTTTCCTATGTATCTTAAGTTATTATCTGTTGTTCCATCATAAACTAATTGGTCTTTATTTGTTTTTTCTAACTCTTTTAAATAATGTGTTGCTGGTATTACCACACTACCACTTACCATATCAATATTATTGGTTTCTACTTTAAACTCAGCCTTACTTTGATATATTTTTACTCCGATTATTGTTACTACTACTAAAACTATTCCACACAAAAAAATATTACGTTTACGATTATCTTTAATTCGATAATCAAATTTCTTTAGGCTACTCATAGTCTTCACCTGCTAAGTTTGTTCGGAGGTATTCTATTTGTTTATTAAAATACCCCCCCCGATTTGTATTATGATTCATAATATCTAACCTCTCTATCTTTTTTTTATTATAGTAAAAATAGTTGTTTTTTGCAATAAAAAAACTAAATGAGATTATATTAATTTATACTTTTTCTCAACATTAGAAAAAATATAATTTAATTTTTCATTTAGATAATATGTTTTAATTTTAGTAATTTTTTCAATTTTAGTAGCTATACTTTTTATATACTTACTTGTACTTAATATAGTGATATTACTTATTTTATGTTTTACTATGAATATATTTATAAATTCATAAATATTTTTAAATAAATCTGTTTCTATTAAGTAGCTACGATTTTTAGTATATATTTGCCAATAATTATCTGTTATATTTAAAACAATTTCATTATTCTTTATAGTTAATAAATTTCTTATATTTATATACTTAATCTTTGTAATACCAAGATTATAAAAGATATCGAATATAATTTTTTTATAGCTTTGATTCAGTTCACACTCACAAACTACAATTACACCTTTATTAAAATTTATTTTTTTACTTTTATTGGTTTTTAAAAATTGTTCTAATCTTTTTAAACATTTTTTATAATTTGTAATGAAATTATTTTTCATACAGTCATTTAATTTTATCGAATAAAGATTATTATCATATTTAATAAATAATGTACTATCTAAAAAATATAAAATAGGCATTATATAACACCTATTCTAATGTTGCTAAATCCAAGTTATAAAAATCTTCTGGATCCATTAAATTACCATCTTTATATACTTCAAAAATTAAGACATTTTCATTATTTTTTTCTAAATAATTTTTACCACTAGTACCAATAATTGTTCCTTGTAAAACTTCATCACCAGTATTAACTTTAACTTCATCTAAACTGTAATAAAGAGTTACAATATTATTATCATGTTGAATTTCTACTACTTTGCCTAAAATTTCATCTTCTTTTACATCAGTTACTTTACCATCTAATGCACTTACAACATCAAATTTTTTGTCTGCACCATATAATATACCGGAATTTTGTAAATAAACATTACTGTAATTTATTAAAGAACTTTGTTGAGTCTTTTCATCATCATCTTTACTATAATAATTAACTTTAACGCTTACACTTTCATCAGTAAATGGTTTTATAACTTGAACTTTTTGTTCACTTACTACTGGGTCTATATTATCAACAGTACTAATTGAATAGTTATAATCAACTTCATTTAAACCGGAAAAATATTGACCAATAAAACTAACTCCTACAGCAATAGTTAAAACAATTACAATATATAAAGTTGGCAATACAAATGGTTTTAATTTTCTTTTTGTCATGTCCTCACCTTCCTAATATAAGTTTGGACAAGATTTATTATTTTTATACAGATAATTTTGTTAAATCTATATTTTGATAATAATATTTTAAAATTTCTTGATAATTTTTGCCTTCTTTAGCCATCCCATTAGCACCATATTGACTCATTCCTACTCCATGACCGTAGCCTTTAGTAGTAATTAAAACATTATCATCATTTATTTCAATTTCAAAATCTGTACTTCTTAAATTTAACAAAGTTCGAAAATTTGTACCTTTAAAAGTTTGATTATTTATATTAATACTACTTACACGATTAGTTTTATCACGAGTTATGTCGCTAATATTTATAGACGTACAATCTATATTTAATTTTTGACAAAAATCTTCTTTTTTAATTGTTGTAGATACTAAAAAATTATTTTGGTTATTATCCCATTTTGATTCAACACTTGCTAAATAAGGTAACGACTCAGAAAAAACACTCTGAGCATCTGATGTATACCCATTACTCATAGCATAATAAAATGACTCTATTACATTTCCTTGATATACCATTACTTCATTATCAGTTGCTACAACTGCTGATTTTACTTTCTCATAATATTTTTCATAATCATTTTGCCATTTATCATGCATTTGTTCAACAGTTATGTATGCTTGGTCATTAATAGTTGATGATATATCATATTCTTTACTATTATTATGTTCCATTTTATAAACAGCAAAAGTTCGAGAGGCAACCGCTTGAGCTTTTAAGGCTTCTATATTAAAAGAAGCTGGCATTTCTGCAGCTACTACTCCAACGACATAATCTTCTAAAGATAATTGTGAAACGTTATTATTTTCATCTTTTATTTTAATATTTGCTTCTTCATTTTTTTTGATTTCTTTTAGCTCTTTTTTATGAATATTTAATTTAAAAACAACTAATAAACAAATTACTACGATTAATAATAATTTATTTTTCATTTTTATTCTCCTATAAAAGACTACTTAAATCAATAAAATCTGCTACAAAATTCGTAAGCAAATAACTCATCATCATACAAATTAAAATAATAAATATATTTGCTTCTAATTTCTTACCTTTGCGAAAAAAATTACTAAAATTAATTCCATTTAAAACAAAAGCACTTAATAACATAAAAAATACATATAAATATACTTTATAACTCATTATATTCGCCACTTTCATAATTTATGATTTTATTTATACGTCTAATGTGTCTTTCATCATTGGAAAAAGGCGTTTCAATAAATTCTTTAATCATCGATATTATTTCATTTATATCTTGTTTATAACTAAGAGCAATAATATTGGCATTATTATGTTCTTTAGCTAAATGAGCTTGATTAACATTACTACAATGAGCACAACGAATTCCTTTAACTTTATTAGCCATTATTGACATACCTATTCCGGTACCACATAATAAAATTCCTAAATCTACTTCTTTATTTACTACACTTTTAGCCACTGCTAAAGCATAATCTGGATAATCATCAGTATCATAATTATTAGGGCTTTTATCAATAAAGTTATATTCTTTTAAATTTTCGATTATTTTATGTTTTTCATCAACTCCATTATGGTCAGTTGCAATTGCTATTTTCATTTAGTTTTCCTCCTAAATATAATAATATCATATAATATTTAAATAAACAAAAAAATTAGCCGAAGCTAATTTGTTTCTGCATTACTTGCTAATTTTAGTTTAGCTGTTTTCTTATCTTCATTACGATAGAAAGTAATTTCTATTTCATCACCAACGGAATGTTTATATAAACGATATCTTAAGTAAGCAATACTACTTACATCTTCGCCATCAATAGCTACTATAATATCTCCTTTTGTTAAACCACTTTTTTTAGCTGGACTATCATCAACAACATCTGCTACAACTACTCCACCAGTTAATTTAAGTTTTTGTATTGTACTATAATATTGTTGATATACAGTAGTTAAATCAAGCATATTAATACCAATATATGGTCGAACAATGGCTTCTTTTTTCTCAATTTTTTCAGCATAATCTAAAGCATCTTCAATTGGAATAGCAAAGCCCATTCCTTCTACACCACTACTAACAAGTTTTAAAGAAGTGATGCCAATTATTTGGCCATTACTATTTGAAAGAGGTCCACCACTATTACCACTATTGATAGCAGCATCTGTTTGTAAAACACTCATTACAATATCATTATTATTAGTACCACTAACTTTAATTAAACGGTCTTTTCCAGATAATATTCCACGAGTAACTGTCCATGAGTAAACATCAGCTAAAGGAGCTCCAACTGCAAATACAGTATCACCAAGACGAACATCTTCACTTTTACCTAGTTCTGCCACACTAATTATTTTATCAGCATCAACAGATAATACAGCAATATCTGAAAAAGTATCTGAACCTATTATTTCGGTTTCGACTGTTTCACCATTAGTTAATTGAATATATACTTTATCGGCTTTATCTATTACATGACAATTTGTTAAAATATAAGCTTTATTTCCATCTTTTTTATAAACAAAACCTGTTCCAGAACTATATGCCTTACTATCAATATAAGTATTAACTACTACAACTGAGTCATAAACTTTATCAACAGCATCAGCTATACCTGTATCAGTAACTGTTACATCTTTTTCTAATTTTGTTGTTGTTTTTACTAAAGTAGATGGAAAGAAATAGATAATTCCATACATTATTCCTAATCCTAAGAAAAAAGCTATAATTATTATTAAGTATTTTTTGATATTATTATTTTTTTCTTGCATTAATTCATCCTCACAATCTCTTTATAATTTAATGGAAATCCCATTTGATCTAAAACTTTACTAATATCTATAACCTTTAACTCCTTATGTAAAATTTCAATTTTTTCTTCTAGTTCCAAAATCATTTTACTAAAATTATCTGCTGTTAATACTTGTTTTAAAATAATTATTAAAGAAAACATATCATTCAAACCATAAATATATTCTTCATCCATTTTTGGAATTTTTAAATTAGCATGATAAACTGTTGGAAGAATTCTCACTTGAGTTCTATGTTCATAACAAATATCTTCATGAGCACATAAATTTCGATAGTTAGCTAATATTGGTAAATAATCCTCTAAAATATCTGGAGATATATTAAAAATATTAGCAATTTCTATTTTATCTTCCTTCTTCAAAATCGAATAAAATTCACTAATTATACCAAAAGATAATATTTTAACTACAATCCATAAAGGAACAAAACCATAATTATTTATATAATGCATAGTAGCACTATGTTGTCCCCCATTGACTCTAATTTGTCTTTTCATTTTTTTGATTAAATCATTTATTTGATTTTTCTTCTTTGGATCTTGACTAAAGTTTTTGGTATCTAAATAATCATTTTCTTTAATACCATAATGCATAGATAATACATATGACATAACACTTTTGATATTATTTTCAAAAATTAATAAGTTTTTAAAAATTGTATTTCTTATTTGGCGGTCAAAATTAAACATAGCATATAATTCAGTAAAATTTGTACCTGGAATAAATGTTTTTTCTATAGGTGATTTAATAAACAAGTGTCTAAAACCACTAATAAAAAAATAATTTTCTCTTAATAAAATATTCTTTACTTCTACTTCGTTATCAATTACTAACCCTTTTTTTCTTAAAATTTCAATTTGTTCATCAATTGTTTTAAATACTTTAGGTTTCACTTGCATCACCTATCATTTGAAATTATAGCATAAAGTATTTAAAAATTCTATAATTTTTTATATAATAATTTGAAAGGATGTGACTAATTTTGCCATCAATCTACACGCATTATAAATTTAGTAACGACGTTTTAAATAAATTACCTAAAAATACTCAAAAAATAATAAATGATGAAATTAATTATTATCATTTATTTGCTCAAAGTTTTGATTTTCTTATGTATTATAATTTTATCAGTTTAAAACCTGGTAAAAAAATCAGAAACTTATCTATTACAGCCCATGATTACAAAACAAATGATTATTTTATTAATATTATTAATCATATTAAAAACAACAATTTACAAAACAATCCAATTATTTTAAATTATTTATATGGTTCTTTAACTCATTTTGCTTTAGATTCAACAACACATCCCTTTATAAATTATTATGCTTTAAGTAATAGCAATAAATTTAAATATAAAAGTAATCATACTAAAAATGAAACTTATATTGATGCCTACTTGTATAATTTAGACACTAAAAAAAATTATAATAATTTTAAGATTTATCAACATTTATTACCTAAAATTCAGTTTGATGATAATTTAAAAAAAGTTTTAGATACTGTATACTTACAAACTTTTCATTATAAAAATATAGGAACTATATATGAAAAAAGTTATAATCAAAGTTCTACTATTTATAAATTTTTATTATATGACCCTTACGGTATAAAAAAATTTATTTATAAAATAATTGATTATTTAACTTTTTATAAAGAAAATAGATATGAGTTTTTTTCGTTTCATGTTTCTAAAATCAATTATAAAGTTTTAAATTTAAATCACGAAAAATGGTGTAATCCAAAAGATAATAAGTTAATTTCTAATGATTCTTTTATTGATTTATATAAAAAAGCTTTACAAAAAGCCGTTAAACTTATTAATATAGCTACAAAAATTATTAATAACAAAGAAGATATAACAAAATTAACTGATATACTCTTAGATAAATCTTATCGAACAGGTTTAGATTGGCATGATAAAAGAATTATGAAGTATTTTAAGAATTAAAATAATTAAGCATTCCTTGGACAATAGATTTAGCTATTTTTTGTTGATAGTAAGGTTTAGTTAATAAAATTTTTTCCTCAGCATTTGATAAAAAACCACATTCTATTAAAACACCCTGCACTTCTAATTTATTATACATATAAACTGAATTATTAATTTTTTTATAATCACGATTGTTTTGTAGTTCATTATTTAATGTTTTTTGCATTATTTTAGCTATTTTTTCGTTATTTTTATTTACATCATCATAAAATATTTGAGCACCTTTATAATTTTTATTGGTTAAATAATTTATATGAATAGATATATACATATCTGCTTGACTATTATTAATTAAATTTATGCGGTTATCAAAATCGCTTTTTTTACGCCATAAAGCATTTGGTTTACTTAAATCATAATCTCCTTCTCTAACCATTAAAACTGTAGCACCATTTTTAATTAATTCTTTTTGTAATTTTTTACTAATTTGTAAGTTAAGGTCTTTTTCATAAATATCATTTACCATAGTTCCTGGGTCTTTACCACCGTGACCAATATCTACAACTATTATTTTTCCAACCAAAGAAAGTGAAGCATGAACATTAATACCAGTAAATAAAATAATGCCACTTATTAATGTAAATAAACAAAAAATTAAATATTTTCTCATATTTAATTTTATTTTTTTTTAATTAATATATTCTTTTGTTTTTATACTTTACAATTTTAGCAGGAATTCCAACTACAGTTGTATTATCAATTACATCTTTTAAAACTACAGCGTTAGCTCCTATTTTAACGTTATTACCAATTGTTATATTACCTAATATTTTTGCCCCACTACCAATAAATACATTATTCTTTACAGTTGGATGACGTTTACCTTTTTGTTTACCAGTTCCACCTAAAGTCACACCATGAAATAAAATCACATTATGACCAATAACAGCTGTTTCCCCAATGACTACACCTGTACCATGATCAATAAATAAATCATCACTTATTTTTGCTCCAGGATGAATTTCAATACCAGTTTTTCTTTTAGCTTTTTCACTGATATATCGGGCAATTAATTTGTGATTTTTTAAATAAAAATAATGAGCTATTTTGTAATATAATAAAGCTTTAAAAGATGGATAAAGAAAAACTTCAAATTTACTATTAATTGATGGATCGTTTTTCATGATAACTTCGATTTGTTTTTTTATAAAATTCATTTTACATCACATAATATTTTATGTTCTAAATAATCTACTAACAATAATATATATCTATAAAAAATAATATAAAAAAAGTTCAAAATTAATTGAACTTTTAAAAAACATTGAAATAAGTAATTGTTAACGTTTACTAAATTGTGGTGCTCTACGAGCTTTTTTAAGACCATATTTTTTACGTTCTTTAACTCGAGAATCACGAGTAATTAAACCATTTACTTTTAACACTTTACGATAAGAATCTTCTCTTGTTTGATCAGTATTAGCATCAAAAGATAAAAGGGCACGAGCAATACCTAATCTTGCTGCTCCAGCTTGACCAGAGTATCCACCACCATTTACATTAATTGTAATATCAAATCTATTTTCATTATCTGTAATTGTTAAAGGTTGTTTTAAATCCATTATTAACATGGCATTTGGAAAATATTCTTCAATTGGTGTATTATTAATTGTTATTTTACCAGTTCCTCCAACCATTCTAACTCGAGCTATAGCACGTTTTCTACGACCTGTACCAATCCAACATTGTTTTGTACTCATAAAATCCTCCCTAATCTAGTTCCAACTTTTGCGGTTTTTGAGCTTCATGTTTATGTTCATTACCAGCATAAACATATAATTTTTTAGCCATTTGACGACCTAAACGATTATGAGGTAACATACCTGTAATAGCTCTTTGAACCATTTCTTCTGGATATTTCTCTATCATAGTTTTAGCATTACGTTCTCTTAATCCTCCTGGATAACCACTGTGATTATAATACATTTTGTCATTTAATTTATTACCAGTTAAATTAATTTTTTCAGCATTGATAATAATTACATAGTCACCACAATCAACATGTGGAGTAAATGTAACTTTATGCTTACCACGTAATATAGATGCAGCTTTTGTAGCTAAACGACCTAAATTTTTATCTGTTGCATCTATAACATACCACTTACGTTCAATATTTTCTTTAGTTTGCATAAATGTTTTCATCTTAATATTCCTTTCAATATCCTAAATTAGAAACTTTCCCAAGGTTTTTAATTTCAGATAAATAAAAAATGTACCAATTTAGATTATATGAAATATTATGATAAAAGTCAATTAATAATTTCTAAATTTGGCGTTTTTTAGTCAATTTATAGCTGATTTATAAACCAAACACTACTTACATCACAACTATTACTAGATGGTGACGGATTTGGCATGGCTAATTTTACAATTGTCGGTATTTTAAAAGCCGTACCAAAAGTCATACAATTACCAGCTTGCAAAGTTTTTACTTTCTCAATTATATCTTCTGTAATATTAGGGACTAATTCATAAACAAATTTAACATCTAATGGATGAATCATTTTAAACATTAAAAAGTTAGTACATTGTGATAAAACTGTTTCACTTAGTTCAGATGGCCTTTGAGTAATAAGCCCTAATAATACTGCATATTTACGTCCTTCTTTAGCTATTCTATCAAAAATATTATAACCTAAGATTTTTGTATCACTATCATTTTGAACATAACGGTGAGCTTCTTCTAAAATTATATGAAAAGGTATACTTGCTCGATTAGGTTGATTTTTTGCATATTCAAATAGCATACGGGCATAAATTTTAGTTATAACTTTTGCAAAACGGTCATCAACATAATTAATATTAAAATTAATAATTTGAGCTTTACCTTTTGGAGTCATAATTAGTTCATTTATATATTGGTCTTTAGCAATAAATTTAGGATATCTAAAATAATTACCACTGTCACTATCCATTAACGTTTTTAATCTAACAATTAATACATTAGCTAATTCATAAACTTTTTCATTTTTTAAAATACCTTCATCTATTAAAGCAAAGTTTAATGCTGTATATAAATCTTCTAAAGTATAAGGAAAACTACCATCAGGAATATGTAATTCTAACTTTTCTAAAATAAAACCACTTAAGAAATTACTTAATAATTCCATTGCTTGAATTTTACCAGAATTATCAATTAATAAACATTGTTTTAAAGGACGTGTATAGCCTGGTTGATAAACAGGTGTATCCAAATTTAATTCTTTTGTATAATAAGTTGTTAAAACACTAAAAATTTGGTCTCTAATTTGCGCAGCAGGACGACCACTTAACAAAATATCTCTTAATGCTTTCGCAATAATACTATTTTTATATTTAATAACTTTTTCTTCTTCACGACCAAAAATCGTAACAAATTTCAAAGCTTTTTCTAAAATAGGCATTTGTTCTGCATGGTCAATACCTAACATAATAGCAATATCATCAATATTCATTATCCATAATGGAATTCTAACTAATTCTGTATTTTGGTCAGTAACATCTGTTGTATAAACTTTAAAATTAATAGCTGGATTTTGATTAGGTAAACTTTGAAAAGCAGTATGATATTCTCCAGAAGCATCAAACACAAATATATTAGAGTAATAAGGAATATTCTCTTTTTTTTCAAATAAATTTTGTAAAATTCTAGCTACTCCACAACTTTTTCCTGTTCCAGTAGTACCAAAAATTGCAAAATGAGACCCAAATAAATAATTAATTTTTGCTCCAATTTTAACATTTTGATAAATTAAACTATTACCAATATATAAACTATTTTTTTCATTTATATCATTAATACCTATTATACTATTAACATCATTTACTGGTAAAAGACTAACTTGAGCAGCAAAAGAAGGTTTACTACTAACACCAAAAACAAATTGATTATTTTGATATTCACCAATTAAACTTACATAAGCTTCTTTCCGATTAACTTTAATTATTTCCCCAACATAGGTTTTATTAGAATCTTTTATTGAAACATATAAATTCAAAATATTTCCTTTTAATAATATGTCCGGACTTAATTCGACAATTAAATTATTATTTTCAATTTCAACTATTTTTCCTATCATAAGCCAACCTCTTTATCTTAAAATATTATATCTAAATTAATAAATAATATCAACTAAATATAGACCATTACTTAACACTGTATAACTTGTAAATTTTTGTTTGGGATTATCTATACGCTTTTTAATTTCATTAATTTCTAATTTTCCTAAGCCAATTTTAATTAAAATACCGACCATATTTCGAACCATATAACGATAAAAACTTTTTCCATGAAATCTAATTGTTAGTAGGTTATCATTAACTATAAATTCGATAGCAAATATTTCATTCATAAAATTTTTTCTTGGACCACTAACAAAATTAGTATAATCATGAACTCCAATTAAATACTTAGATGCCTCTTGCATTTTTTTTATATCTAATTTTTGATTTAATTGATATTCATAATCATATTTAAATAAATCAAATTCTCCCATATTAATTTTATAATCATATATTTTTTCTTTAACATCAAAACGAGCATGAAAATTAC
Source organism: uncultured Bacilli bacterium (assembly GCA_947629125.1). Classification (GTDB taxonomy): domain Bacteria; phylum Bacillota_I; class Bacilli_A; order RF39; family UBA660; genus RGIG4822. The sequence continues at coordinate 13,393 of CANRCO010000011.1, forward strand.
TTGCAATTTCTTTACAAGAAACAACATTAATATAAGGATTAACAATACTATTAATAGCATTTATTAAACGTTTAGGTGGTATTTCATAGTTTAATTCAAAATGACAATACTGACCCTTTGCATGAACTCCTCTATCAGTTCGCCCAGCTCCTTTAATAATAACTTTATCTTTATTTATAATACTTAAAGCTTCTTCTAAAGTTTTTTGAACTGTATTTAAATCATTTAACCTTTGAAAACCATAAAATTTACTACCATCATAACTAATTTTAATTAAATATTTCATAGACATACCTCAAAAATTATTTTAACAAAAATTTAAAAAAAAGAAGATTTATTTTTTAGAATCTCCTTCATTAATTCGAATTATTATTTCATCTGGTAAAGTATATAAATACTTTTCTCTTGCATACCGAGCAACATAATCGCTATCTTGTAATTTATTTACTTCACTAGCTAATGATGCTTCTTCATCTACTAAATCTTCATATTTAGCATTCAAAGTTTTGTATTGGCGATTATTTGCTAAAATATTAGTCCAATCATTAAATACACTTGAAACAAGACCTACTGTTAATACAAATATCAAAGTAACTAATAAAAACAAACGTCTTCTACTACGTATAGAACCTTTAGTCTTCATATTCTTCACCACTATAATTATAGCACTACTTTTTCTTAAGTAAATGATAAATTAATCTTATTAACACTTTTTTAACAAAAATTGCAACGACAAAACCGATAATTAAAAATAGTAAAAAATAGATATGAAAATATCCATAATACGTTTTATATAAAAACAAAACATATATTAAAACATAATCTATTACAAACATTAAAGAAATTAAATATTTATAGATAATATTTTTCTTACTAATGATTTTATAATTACCAAGAATACCAAAATAAAATAAAAAACCAAAAATAAAAGAACAAAAAAAGATAAATAATTGCAATTTACTATTCATTATTTAAATAATTTAGCAATTAAACTTTCTTCCTTATTTTTCATTTTATTGTTTTCTAAATAACTAAAATTATTAATTTTTCCTTTGATTTTAACATTGCCATCATGAGTATCTAATTTAATAATTTCTAAATTCTCTCCTTTTAATAATATTGTACCTAAACTACTTTCCATTAAAAATTCTTCATTATCGAAACTAGTTATTTTCTTAATACCGGTTAAAAGAATTTGACTTCTATCAAAAATTTTTACTTCATGACTACCAACAATAATATTTTCATTGCTATTATTCATTGCTAATATCCTCCTAATAGTATTTATGAATGATAGCAAAAAAAAAGAACATTAATTATAAAATTAATCTTCTAAGTTGTTATAAGCTTCAATAATTTTGTCTTCAAACATTTTTCTTGTTTCAGAATTTATTGGATTAGCTATGTCATGTTTTTCACCATTAGCATTAATCCGATTAGGCATAGCTAAATATAATTTTTCTTCACCTTGTAATACTTTGATACCACTTACTTTAAAGCAATCATCTAATATAACAGAAGCATATGCTCTAATTTTAGACCCTTCTCTTTCAAATTTGTGTACATTTACTGATGTAATTTCCATGTATAATCCTCCTATTACATAAGTCTATTTTAAATTATTTTTTGTTAAATAGCAAGTCATTTTACCACAATTTGTCAAAAATTAGTAATAAGTTATTACAATATCACCAATTATTAAATCAGCTAAGGAAAAACTTTTTTCTACATCATTGGTTTGAATAGTAAAAATATTATTATAAATCTTATATAAAATCCCATAATAATTGTTTTCTTTATTACGCATTCCATACTCTGTTATTTGAACTCGCCGTCCTATATTTTTACTAAGTTCTTCTTTGACAATATTTATATTCATTGGCGCGGATACCCCACATACATTAAACCATTACCAATAATTCCTCCAATACCATCTTTTCCATACTTGGTTTTATCTAAAAGAGCTGGTAAATCAACTAATTTATTTCTTTCAGTTAAAGATAAACTAGTTGCAATAATAGCTGGGTCTAAAGCATGAATATTAATTCTTTTCGGGCTAGAAGCATAATTTGCACCGGCTTTAATTAAAGCTTCATAATCACTTTGACAAGCACCAGCAATAATAACTAATTTTTCATGACTGCTTTCATACAATCGTGCTCGACGAATTGCTTTAACAAAATTTTCACTATTTTTATAATTTTTAATGTTATTAGGGTCATTCTTTTTTTTATAGTAAGCATCATGTCCGGTAATTATAACTATATCTGGTTTATATTCTTTTAATAAATCAATAATACATTCATAAATATTACTTTCACTTATTTTTTTACCAATTGCTAATACACCGGCTTCTTTATAATATTTTAAACAACGCTTTAAATAATCATCGTCACCATCAATATGCAAAATTTTACCGGGTAAGTAAAAAAAATCATCGCGGTCATTTTTCTTAGCTTCATCTAAAACTAAATCATCGCTAGTTACTTCGTAATCTTCTATTTTTACTAAATCATCAATATTGCTATCTGCATATAGACGAACATCAACACCTTTTAAGTAACAGACATTATTTTTAATATTAATTACTTTAAATACCGTATCATTATCATAACTAGAACGTGTTACAAAATCCCCTTTATGTATTTCCAAATTTATCACCATTAAATAATATGCAAAAAAGACTCCACTTATTATTAAGTAAAGTCTTTTTTATTTTTTATCTAATAAATTAGTAATTTTTATAAAGATTTCTAATGGTAAATCTTCAGCACGAATATTCTCTTGGTAATTTTCACTGATTAACAAATCTTTTATAATTGACCAATTATAATTATATAAATTATTCTTTAATGTTTTTCGTTTAAATTGAAAACTATCTCTAACTAATTTAAAAAATAATTTTTCATTTATACTTATTTTATTTTTTTTCGTAAATTTAATTACCGCACTATCAACTTTTGGCACAGGAGAGAAACACTTGTTACTGACATCAAATAATTTTTGAATATTAAAATAATATTGTAAATAGACACTAATAGATGAATATAATTTACTACCTGGTAAAGCACTAAAACGCATTGCTACTTCTTTTTGAACTAACAAAACCATCTGTTGAATATTTATATTTGAATTAATAATATACTCAATAATTGGAGTAGTTATATAATAAGGAATGTTAGCTATTATATATAAATTTTCATATTGATAATTATTTAAAATTTCTTGTAAATTGACTTTTAAAAAATCTTGATAATAAACATCTAAATTATTATAGTTTAAATAATCTTTCATTCTTGTATCTATTTCGAAAGCGACAACTTGACATTTCTTAACTAAATATTTAGTTAAAGCACCTTTTCCTGGTCCAATTTCAATTATCAAATCATTTTCTTTTACTTCAATACTATTAGCAATCTTTTGTAAAATATTTTCATCATGCAAAAAATTTTGACCTAAACTTTTTTTGGCAATTAACTTTTCCATATAATCAATTCCTTATTGAGGAATATTTTCACCTCTTTTTACCATTATGCGGTAATTTATGGTGAAAATCAATAATTAATTAAAAAATATGACTTTACCAGCCATATCTTAAAACATCATAAGTAATATTAGAACGACCTACTTTATTATTAGCTATAGATTCACTGCTAACTAAAAGGTCAATATCATTACCTAAAACTCCACGGTCCATTACAACTGCTACAACTGCTTCATCACTGATACGTTTCGAATCAAATTTAATGATTGTACCACAAGCTAAATTCTTACTAGAAGCTACAATTTTAACTTTACCATAAGTTTTATCATTATAGTAGTCGATGCCTCCCGCTAAATTATAACTAGAATCGCAAGCCAAATGACCTCCACATAATGGACAATTATAAACATAACCAGTTAAACTACCAGTATAAGAATCTATTGGTTGGTATAATTTATTAATTTGTTCTTGAACTTCTTTTTGTTTAAATTCTTCAGCTTTAATAGCCATCATATTTAAATTAACACTTTTCTTTATATTAATATTACTCATTTTATTTTCATTTATCTTACTAGAATTAATAACTAACACTAATAATACTACTATACCAAATTGAATTAACTTTATAAGTTTTTTCATAAATTCACCTCTCATTGGTACAGCTAATATTCTAACATATATTACTTTATAAGTCAAAAATCTCCCTAATATTTTGGTTGGTAACTTTTGCTACTTGACTTAATGGAATATCATATAACTCTGCTAAAAACTCAGCAATTATTTTAATATACTTAGGAGCATTTTGGCTACCACGATAAGGATGAGGAGTTAAGTAAGGAGCATCAGTTTCTAATACTATATTATTAATTGGAATTTGTTTTATGACATCTTTTAAATTACTATTTTTAAAAGTAATTACACCCCCAACTCCTAATTTAAAGCCCATTTTTATATAAATATTAGCAGTTTCTAAACTACCACTAAAAGCATGAATAATACCTTTAACATGATACTTTTTTAATATATCAATTGTATCTTGAGTGGCTTCACGACTATGAATAACTACTGGAATGTTATTATCTTCAGCAATTTTTAGTTGCTTTTCAAATAATTCTTTTTGTTCATTTTTTAAATCTTTTGAATAGTGATAATCTAAACCGATTTCTCCAATAGC
>CANRCO010000012.1 GCA_947629125.1 uncultured Bacilli bacterium
GAGCAACATTACTATATAACAATCAAAAAATAATCGAACCAAATAATCTAAATAACCTATTAGATAGAGAAACAACAAATAAAGATTATAATACAGGAAAACATTTAACAACAGTAAGAATTAATGCTAATAGTAATAAAACATTAAACTTAAAAATCTGGTTAGATGAAAATACTAGTTATGATGACTTAAAAGAAAATAATATCTTTGAAAGTAAATTAGAAATAGATAGTATTAAAAGAGAGAATATACTAGCCAGTGATTATGTTAGAATCATAAGTGAAGATAACAACCAACTAGCCTATGATGAAACAAAAGATAACAACTTAAGATATATTGGAGCAACACCTAACAACTATGTAGATTTCAATGGAGAGAAATGGCGAATCATTGGAGTAATGAACAACATTGAAGATGGAACAGGTAAAAAAGAAGCAAGAATAAAATTAATAAGAGCAGAATCATTAGGAAACTATAGCTGGGATTATAAGCAAGATGGAATAGGTTCATCAATATGGCATTATGGAAGTAACGATTGGAGCGATAGTCAACTAATGATGATGTTAAACCCAGTTGATACAGTAGAAGATGGATGGAAAATAACAGGTAAAAATTATACAATAAATGATGAAGGTTATGTGTTAGATAGTAAACAGCAAAAAATTTATAAAGGAGTAGGAAGTTACTATAATCATACATTGGGATTTAAACCAGCTTTAACAACACCCGAAAATTTTCCATTAGACGAAGTTGATTTTAGTAGTAATGGTTTAAAAGATGAAAGTAAGAATTTAATTGCTAAAACAACATATTATTTGGGTGGAATGCCAGATGGTGAACGTTTAAATGCCACTGTTGAAGATTATTATTTAAGTGAAAGAAGTAATATAACATATAATAAAATGCCATTCAAATGGACAGGTTATATAGGTTTAATGTATGCTAGTGATTATGGTTATGCTACAAGTGGTGGAAATAAAAGTAATCGTGAAATATGCTTAAAAGGAAAAATAATTAATTGGAATAACGATACTAATTTAAAAGATTGTATAACTAATAATTGGTTATCAAATAGTAGTGAAATAAAATTAACGATTTCAGTTTATTCAACATATGCTGTTGGTGTGACATCAGTAAGAAATACTGGTGAGTTGGAAAAACTCCAAGCGAACCAAATTGGTAATGCATATCCAGTCCTTTATCTGAAATCTGTTATTTTAATAATTAATGGCAATGGTTCAAAAGAAAATCCTTTTAAACTTTCTTTATAAAATTACTCTTTTAGCTTATAATAATTTTTCTTGCAATTGATTTATTTCTATTTTATAATCTTAATATACGAGGTGAAGATAATGAATGTATTAAAAAAAGTTATAGGAGTACTTGTAGTTGTTTTGGTTTTGGGTTGGTTAGTAATTTTATTTGTTGATTTCTTCCGTGTTAAATATGAAAAAATGCCAATCTTTTGCTTAAGTGAAGAAACAAAAAAATATGATGATGGTGAAGTTTATCGTTGTACTGGACCTGGTTATAAAGTATACAAATATGATCGTGAATCTATAAGTGCTATAGAATTTGGACCATTCTTTATTAAAGAAAGAACATCAGCTAAAAATACTAAATAATTTAGTAAATTTAATTGTAATCTGCTGATTTAATATTAAAATAGATTGACTTAGTTTATCTATTTTTTTTAAGGGTTGATTTAAATGATTAATAACATTAGATATATTAAAGAAGTTTATGACCGTAATATTAATAATTTATTAAATATATGTAGTAAATATATTATAAATGATGAACAAATTGATACATTTATAAGTAAATTGTTTTTAAATATTATTAAAAAAGATTTAATTTTTTCTAGTATTCTTGAAGAAGAGAGTTATTGTAAAATGTTTATTCTAAATTTATTAAAAAATTATGAACTAGTAAATAAAAGAAATGATAAAAGTTATTTAAAAGAAACAATTTGGGCACAAATAAAAAATAATGTTTTTCCAAAAGCTGTTAAAATTCGTCAGATATTTCAAATAGTAAAGCCTATTACTATAGTTTTATTAATTAGTGTATTTTGTTTGTTAATAAGCTATTTAATTGGACAATTCTTGATATAAAATCAATTGACAAAAAACTTTACTTTTATTATCATAAATTTAGAGGTATTGATTATGAAACAAAAACAAAAAATTGAATTGATTATTGGAACTATTTTAGTTTTTCTTAGTATGATTATTTTATTTTTTCCAGTTTATCATTTTTCAAATGTAAAATTTATTTTTAGTGGTGTATTAATTGTTTATGCAATATGCAACTTTGTAAAATATTTGTTAATAAAAAAAGATAAGGATATTGAAAGTTTATTAACAACTATTGGCGTTGTTGGTTTTACTGCTGCAATTTTAATTTTTGATTTAACTACTAAACCTATTCGCTTAGCTTTTACTTTATTTGCTTTTGTAATTTTAATGTCTATTATTAAATTAAATAAAGCTGATTACTATCATGACCGACGAAATAAAATGTGGTTACTAGAAATCATTACTTTAGTTTTATTTGTTATTAGTGGTTTTTTAGCAAGTATTAACCTATATTATAGTAGTGATGTTCAAGTAATAGTTTTAGGTTTCTTCTTCCTTATTTATGGGATTTTAGAAATTTTTGACCCGATTATTATTGGTTATATAAGAAGGAAGTAGTTATGCGTTTAATAGAAAATTTTAATGATTATCAGTTATTAGATATGGCTGATGGCCAAAAATTAGAAAAATGGAATGGAATTAAGTTATTAAGACCAGACCCTCAAGTTATATGGCCACAAAAAAGTTTTCCTCAACTTTGGAAAGATATAGATGCTATTTATCATAGAAGTAGTTCAGGAGGGGGTCATTGGGAAATTTTAAATCAAAATATTCCTGAACATTGGTTAGTTAAATATCAAAATTTAGCTTTTAATATAAAATTAATGAATTTTAAACATACTGGCTTATTCCCTGAACAAGCAACTAATTGGTCTTTTCTCATTGATTTAATAAAATCTAGTCATAAACAAGTTAAAGTTTTAAATTTATTTGCTTATACTGGAGCAGCATCAGTTGCCTGTTTAAGTGCTGGAGCAAGTGTTGTTCATGTTGATGCTTCAAGAGGAATGGTTGATTGGGCCAAAGAAAATGTTGTTTCTTCTAACTTAAAAGATAAACCAATTCGTTTTATTGTTGATGATGTTGTTAAATTTGTTAAACGAGAAATAAGACGTGGCAATAAATACGATATTATTATTATGGATCCACCAAGTTTTGGTCGAGGTAGTAAAAAAGAAGTATGGAATATTGAAAAAGATTTAGCTAATTTAGTAAGTTTATGTAGTGAGCTTTTAACTGATACAGCTTTAGCTTTTATAATAAATTCTTATTCAACTAATCTTTCAATGAATGTATTAAATAATTTACTTAAATTATATATCGTTTCTAATCGTCAAGGAATTATAAATAGTGATGAATTAGGTATAAAAATGGAAAATAGTGAATTAATATTACCATGTGGTATTTGTAGTATGTGGTTAAATCAACCAAAAAAGGTTGACTAAGTATTATGATTGTGTTAGACTACTAAAAGAAAGAAGGAGGTTAAACATGGCTGTTAAGTTAAGATTAAAAAGAATGGGAGCAAAACAAAAACCATTTTATCGTATTGTAGCTGCTGATTCACGTAGCAAAAGAGATGGTAAATTTATTGAAAATTTAGGTACTTATGATGTTACTAAAAATCCAGCTGCTGTAAAAGTTGAAAAAGAACGTGTTATGTATTGGTTATCAAATGGAGCTATTCCTACTGATACAGTTAGAAGTATTTTATCTAAACAAGGTATCATGAAAGAATTTGCTGAGTCAAAAGTTAAAAAAGGTGCTTAGTTATGGATATTGTTGAGTATACAACTTTTTTAGTTAAAAGTATTGTTAAAAATCCTGAATTAGTAAAAGTTACTAGTTTTAGTAGTGATGAAGAAGCTACTATTGTTGAAATAATTGTTGCTGATTCTGATAAGGGAACTGTTCTTGGTAAGAATGGTACTATTGTTTCATCAATTAGAACTTTAGTTCAAGCCTATGCCTATATTAATAAACTTGGCAAAATAAAAATAAATGTTGATTCATTTTAAATAGACTTTGTGTCTATTTTTTTATTTGACATAATTTGACAAAAAGCATTTGACATTAAATATTAAAATTTGTATAATCTAATTAAAGATAGAGGAGGAAAAAATATGAATATACACATTAAAAATCCAGAAGAAATTATTGAATGTTGTAGTGAATTAGATCGTTTAGTAGAAGAATCTAATAATTCATTATCAAATTTACAAAATCATATTAATGCTTTAGAAAGTGCATGGAGTAGTGAAACTAATGATAAAATTAGTTTTGTTGATAACATTAATAATACTTGCAACCATGCACTAACTCGCATGGAAAATATTAGAGACCTATCTAATATTTTAAGAAATTATGCTACAGAAATGCAAGAATCTGCTAGTACAGGAATGGATATGTAGGAGGTTAATATGGCATCAAATCAAATTGGTTTAAATAAAGAAGAAGTTTTAAGTTTAAAACAAAATATTAATACTAATAAAGTAGAAATAGTAGGAGATGCAAACGGTGAAGGACAATTTGCTATGATAGTTAATCAACTTCAAACTGTTTTACAAAATATTAGTGGTACTCATTCTATTCCTGAAAAGATTGAACAAATTATTGCAAACTTAGATCAATATGCTGAAAATCTTAGAAATAGTATAAATGGGTTATTAGAATTTTTAGATAGACAAGTAGAAACTCAAACTACTGCTACTGAAACTGTATCTAAGCAATTAGAAGATTGGTCAAATAGTTTTAGAGGTCAATAATGACTATTGAAGAATTTACTAGTTCGTTATATCTACCAGTTGCTGGTGATTCTGCAATAAATTCTAACTTTGGAAATCGAGGAATAATAGCTGGTGTAACAAACTCCACCTTTCATAAAGGTTTAGATTTAAAAGCTGCAATTGGTGATAATGTTTTAGCGGCTCAAGCTGGTAAAGTTATTAAGGCAGGTTGGGGTGCTAATGGAGCAGGTTATATGGTTACAATTGACCATGGCAATGGTTATGTAACAAAATATATGCATAATAGTAAAATAAACGTTAAAGTAGGAGATACTGTTACTGCTGGACAAGTTATTGCTCAAGCTGGTAAGTCTGGTCAAGTTACTGCAGAACACATTCATTTTCAAATTGAAAAAGATGGCGTAGCAGTTGACCCTACAAAATTTCGTTATGTTAATGCTAATTTTAATAATGGGCAAATTCAGCATTTATCTGATGATCAAATAGCATACCGTCAAAGTGCAGTTTTATTAAGTAATCGGCAAATTATCGGTGTTAATGAAGGTGATATTGATAGTTTAGCTAATTTAATAAAAAAAGACCGTGAAGAAATTGTTGGTGATGTAGAAGGCGAAGGCTCTTTAGCTCAAATTTATAAAAACATTAACATAATTCGCAGTAATATGGAAAATGGTATGGATCCGATATTAATAGACCAACTTAATGAAATATTAGATGATTTATCAACATATGCCATTAGTTTTCGTGAAAATATAAAATATTACATGGGCTTTTTGGAAAAACAAGTTTCTACTCAAGTTGGTATAACTGAAAAAACTGCTCAAGATTTAGCTTATTGGGCTGAAGAAGTTTAAGCTTCTTTTTTTTTGTAAAATATGTTAATATAATTTTAGAATAGAGAGGGTATTATTATGAGTTTGAATGAACATGTTTTATCTAATGAAGAACTAAATGATATTGATGCATACTTTCGCGTAGCCAATTATTTATCAGTCGGACAACTATATTTATTAGATAATCCTTTATTAAAAAGAAAGTTAAAATTAAGTGATATAAAGCCAAAAATTGTTGGACATTGGGGTACTGCTCCTGGTCAAAATTTTATTTATGTTCATTTAAATCGAATTATAAAAAAATACAATTTAAATATGATGTACGTCTCTGGTCCAGGTCACGGAGGTCAAGCGGTAGTATCTAACACTTATTTAGAGGGTACATATTCTGAAGTATATCCAAATATCACACAAGATGAAGCAGGTTTAAAAAAATTATTTAAACAATTTAGTTTTCCTGGAGGTATTTCTAGTCATGTTGCTCCGGAAACTCCTGGTTCAATTAATGAAGGTGGTGAGCTAGGGTATTCTTTAGCTCATGCTTATGGTGCTGTATTAGATAATCCCAATTTAATCGTTGCTTGTGTAATTGGCGATGGTGAATCAGAAACTGGACCTCTTGCTACATCTTGGCATTTAAATAAATTTATTAACCCTCAAACTGATGGTATAGTTTTACCAATATTACACCTTAATGGTTATAAAATTTCTAATCCAACGATTTTATCTCGAATAAGTAAAGATGAACTAACAGCATTTTTCTTAGGAATGGGTTATAAACCTTATTTTGTTGAAGGTGATGAACCTTTAAAAATGCATGAATTAATGGCTCAGACTTTAGACCAAGTTGTAAAAGATATTAAGCAAATTAAACAAAATAAGAATTCAACCTTTTTTCCAATGATAGTTTTAAAAACACCAAAAGGATGGACTGGTCCAAAAGAATTTAAGGGCCAAAAAATTGAAGATTCTTTTCGAGCTCATCAAGTACCCATTCCTTTTGAAGATGATAAATTAACTAGCTTAGAAGCTTTAGAAAGTTGGCTTAAAAGTTATCATGTAGAAAATTTATTTGATGAAAATGGGCGATTAATTGCTAAATTAAGAGCTTTAGCTCCAGTGGGAGATGCTCGTATGTCAGCTAATGCTCATGCTAATGGAGGAAAATTATTAAAAGATTTAAAATTACCTGATTTTAAAGATTATGCCATGAAGATAAAAGAACGTGGAGATACAACTGCTCAAGATATGAAAGAATTAGGTAAATTTATTCGCGATATAATAAAACTCAATGAAGATGAACGTAATTTTCGAATATTTGAACCTGATGAAGCTTTGTCAAATCGCTTAAATGCAGTATTTGAAAGTACTTCTCGACAATGGAATGCAATTACTTATCGAGAAGATGAATTTTTAAATAAAGATGGTCGAATAATTGATTCATTCTTAAGTGAACATGTATGTGAAGGTTTATTAGAAGGCTATTTATTAACTGGTCGGCATGGTATTTTTAACAGTTATGAAGCTTTTATTCGAATAATTGATTCAATGGTTAGTCAACATGCAAAGTGGTTAAAAGTAACTAGTGAACTATCATGGCGTCATAAAATTGCATCATTGAATTATATTTTATCTAGTCATGTATGGCAACAAGACCATAACGGTTATACACATCAAGACCCAGGCTTTTTAAATCATTTAGCTACGAAAAAAGCTAGTATTGTTCGAATGTATTTGCCTCCTGATACTAATTGTTTATTATCTTGTTTTAATCATTGTATTCAAAGTAAAAATTATATCAATGTTATTGTCGCCAGTAAACATCCTCGTCCTCAATGGTTAACGATGGATGAAGCAATTAAACATTGTACACAAGGTTTAGGTATATGGCCTTGGGCAAGTAATGATGAAGGTACTGAACCAGATATTGTTATGGCTTGTTGTGGTGATACACCAACAATTGAAGTATTAGCAGCTACTAGTATTTTGCGCGAATTTTATAAAGATTTAAAAATTAGAGTAGTTAATGTTGTTGATTTAATGCGTTTACAAAGTAAAAGCAAACATCCGCATGGATTAAGTGATAGTGAATATGATGCTATTTTTACAAAAGATAAACCAATTATTTTTGCTTTCCATGGTTATCCAAATTTAATTCATGAATTAACATATAATCGTCATAATAAAGATTTACATGTTCGAGGTTATGAAGAAGAAGGAACTATTACTACTGCTTTTGATATGCGAGTTCAAAATCGAATTGATAGGTATCATTTAGTCTTACTTGCTCTAGAACATTTACCAAAATTAGGTAATACTAAAGCAGTCTTATATCAATATTGCCAAGATAAATTAGTAGAACATAAAGAATATATAAGAACTTATGGCGAAGATATGCCTGATATAAAAAATTGGAAATGGACTTATTAGTTTAATTTTTGAAAAAATCTCCATACTATTAAGGGAGATTTTTTTATGGGAATGATATGGCTTTGTTTTAAAATATTCTTTGCTCGAATTATGGATGTTTCTATTGGAACTTTTCGTACAGTTATTATGGTAAAAGGACGGAAAACTTTTGCTAGTATTTTAGCATTTTTTGAAGTATTTATTTGGTTTTTAATTGCCCGAGAAGCTTTAAATACTGAAATTAGTTCAATTATAATACCAATTGTCTATTCTTTAGGTTATGCCTGTGGAACTTATATTGGTACTTATTTTTCTAATCGTTTTATTAAAGGTGTTATTTCTGTTCAAGTAATTACTTTTGAAAATAAAAAAATGTTAAAAGAAATTAAAGATAATGATTATGGCTTATCAATAATTGAATTGATGCAAGAAAAGAAAGATAAAAAATATAAAATAATGCTTTATATTCAAGTTAAAAATTACAAATTAAAAGAACTAGAAAATATTATTCATAAATATGATGCAGATGCTTTTATTGTTGTTAATGAAACTAAAAACATTATTAATGGTTATGTAAGATAATTGCACATTATTAATTATCATGTTATACTTTTATTAGGTGAAGTATAATGAATAAAAAAGGTTATAGTATTATTGAATTATTAATTTTAATTATTGTAACAGGAATCATTGCTTCTGTTTTGATTATTAAATCATCATATGCTTTTAAAGATAATTCTGAAGAACTATATAAACAAACTGAAAACTTATTATTAAAAGCAGCTAATAATTATGCTATTAAAAATCCTGACCTTTTTAAAGATAATAAAGTAATAAATGTTAAAGTTGAGGAATTAGTTAAAGCAAATTTCTATCCAGCTGATGATAAAGAGGGAAATGTAGTTGACCCTCGAAATAAAAAAGCAACTTTAAATAATACCGAAATTAGAATTAAACAAACTGCTGACAGTAAATTTGATGTCGAAATAGCCAAATAAATGTAAAAATATGTAAAATTACGTTCTTTTTGTTGTAAAGCTAATATAAAATGATTATTATTATAATAGAAAGGCGTGATATAGGTGTTATACCCATCAATAGATAAAATTTTAAATATAATAGATTCTAAATATAGTTTAGTTCATGTAATTGCTAAGCGAAGTAAACAAATGCAAGAAACTCAACATTATCAATTAAAAGAAAATGAATATGTTAATAAAAAAGAGTTGGGTCGTGCTTTAGAAGAAGTGGAAAAAGGTTTAATTAAAATAGTCAAAAATAATTAATTTGACTTTTTTTGTTGTTTTTTTTATACTATAAATATAATAGGGAGTGATATGTAATGGCTGAAATAGAAAATTTAGATTTTAATCCTCAAAATTATAATTTGCAAAATCATTGTGGACTTTATAATATAGACAATCCATTAATATATAAAAATATAATTGAAACTTCATTAAATACTGGTATTAACGTTATTGGTTTTAATGAAGTAGCTCCAGATACAGAGTATGAAATTCCAATAGATAAAATGTATCCAACTCAATTAGAAAATTATATCAATGAAATAAGTAATTTAAGAAAGACATATAAAAATAGAGCAGAAATTCTATGTGGTTTAACAGTTACTAATTTTGAACCACAAAAATTAAGTCATTATATAAGTTTAAAAAATAAAATTGATTTTTTAGCTTTAGATATTAAGTCAAATGATTCTAATGAAAAAAATATCAATTATCCATTAATTTATGCTGAGCAAGTAACTAAAGCTATGGATACTGGTTTATTTGATTATGTTATGCATCCAGATAGTTTTATGGCTTATATTGATAATATTGCTCCAATAGATAAAGATGAATATCAAAAAAATAGTAAAAAAGCTATTGATAAAATATGTAATAAAGCTAAAGAATTAAATATTCCTTTAGAATTTGATTATACAAACTTGGTTAATGTTAATCAAAATGATTATGAAAGCTTAAAAATACCAAGCAAAGAATTTTGGACTAGAGCAGTTGAATTTAAAAATCCAGTAATTGGGGGTATTAATACTACAGATTTAAATAATATTTATTATTTAAGAACTTTAGAAAATAATCGTGAGAATTATATTCCTGATTTAAAAACAGAACAAAGTTATATTCCAAGTATTTATAAAGATACTACTTTACCTTATGAATACTATTTAACTATATCAGTATTAAATAATATTCAAAAAGCATTTAAAAATACGAAAGAATTACCAGCTTCTCAAGTATTAATTGAAGGTATAACGCCATATTATAATTATTATAATACTTTAATAGATAAAATGAGTAGTATTCATTCTCAAGGTGAAGAAAATATAATTCGTGAGAAAAATTTAAAAATGCAATCTTTAATTTATGAAGCTTTATTAACTGCAACTGAAAAATATAAATGTACAACTTTTGAACAATTTGAATATGTTGTACCGCGGTTAGTTGTGCTAAAATTATCTAAAATTAATAAAATTGTTAAAAATAAAATGTCTTATGATTTAATGGAATATGTAAATAATTTAGCTATTCCTAATCCTGAAAATAATTCCGAAAAAAAAGAAATTGAAGAACCAAAGAAAAAACAAAGAAAAAATAACAAAGGTTCTAGTGATTTCGTTTTAATAGTTGCAACGATTGGTATAACATTAGTCATTTTAGTTACAATTACAATTATTGTTTTTGCTTTAGCTAAATAAATTAAATTTCATGTTTATTTTTAATAAATTCTTTTAAAATCTTAGTTAAAGCTCGTTTTTCAATTCGTGAAACATAACTACGAGAGATTCCCATTTCTTTGGCAATCTCTTTTTGTGTTAATTCTTTTTGATTAAATAAACCATAACGTTTAATAATAATTTCTTGTTCTCGTTTAGTTAAATTTTTTAAATATTCTTTTAATAAATCGATATTGTTTTGTAAGTGAATTGTATCAGCAATATCTACTGATTTATCTTGGATGATATCCATTAAATTAATTTCATTACCATCTTTATCATAACCAATTGAATCATTTAAACTAATATTATTTTGGTTTTTCTTGTTACTGCGAAAAAACATCAATATTTCATTTTCAATACAGCGGGCAGCGTAAGTAGTTATTTTAGTTTGTTTGTTGTTATTATAAGAATCTATGCCTTTAATTAAACCAATTGTTCCAATACTAATTAAATCATCAGTATCTCTTTCTTTATTTTCAAATTTCTTTACAATATGTGCTACTAAACGAAGATTATGTTCAATCAATTTATTGCGAGCTTTTATACTACCATTTTGCATCTGGATTATACATTCTTCTTCTTCCTCTTTACTTAAAGGGTCCGGAAAAACATTATTTGAATAGCTTCCGGTAAAAAAAAGCATATCCTTTATTAGATTAAGTAAATGTAGAAACATAATAAACACATCCTTTATTAAAATATATTGCGAATTTTTTTTATTAATTCCATTTATTAAATGTACAAATTTTTTTAAAAATAATGTATAATAAAATAGAAGGGAAGTAATAGCTATGGATAATTTTGTACCAGATATTTATAAACAAAGTATTTATGATATAAATTATAAAGATTTAAAAAAACGAGGAATTACTTGTTTATTATTTGATTTAGACAATACTTTAGTACCATATAATGTAGATATACCAACTAAACAAGTAGAAGAATTATTTAATACACTAGTAAATAAAGATTTTAAAGTAATTATAATATCTAATAGTAATAAAAAAAGATTAACACCATTTAAAGATAAATTAAATGTTGATGTGGCTTATTCCAGTTATAAACCTTTTAAGAAAAAATATAAAAAAATTCAAAAAATTTATAATTTAAAAGCTACTCAAATTGCTGCAATAGGTGACCAATTAATAACCGATATCTTTGGTGCAAACCGCATGGGCTTTACTTCAATATTAGTAAATTCAATAAGTCCTAATGAAACATTACCAACTAAAATTAATCGCTTCTTTGAAAAATTTATTTTAAAAAATTTTAAGAAAAAAGAAATTTTAATTAAAGGAAAATATTATGATTAAAAAATGTATTGGCTGTGGAGCAGTTTTACAAAATACAAATGATAATCAAATTGGTTATGTTCCTAATCTAAATACTAAAACTAAATATTGTCGTCGTTGCTTTCGAATAATTCATTATAATGAATTGGAAGTAATTAAAGTATTAAAAGATGAAGAATTTGTACTTAATGAAATTAGTAATAATGCTGAGCTAGTTTTTTTTATAATAGATTTTTTAAATATAAATCAAGAAGTAATTGCTAAATTTAAACGGTTAGCATGTAAAAAAATATTAATAATTAATAAAGTGGATTTAATTCCTAGTAGTATTCGTTTAGATAAAATAAAAGATTGGTTAAAAGAAGAATATAAAGTAGATGAATCAGTTATCTTTTTAAGTGCTACAAAAAATAAAAATATAGGTAGTGTAATTAAAGAAATTGAAAAAAATAATTTAAAAAAGGTTTATTTAGTCGGGTATACCAACTCTGGTAAATCTTCAATATTAAATAAATTATGTCAAAAATATGAAGTAACTGATAAAGTTATAACTACTAGTCCTGTTCCTAATACTACTTTAGATTTAATAAATATTAAAGTTAATAATAATTTAACTATTATTGATACCCCAGGTTTTATTTATGAAGAAACATTTTATTTAGATAATGAAATAGAGTTAATTAAAAAATTGAATCCCCAAAAATATATAAAACCAATTACTTATCAGTTAAAACCTAAAGCTAGTGTTATTATTGAAAATAAAGTTCGAATTGAAAATAGAAGTACTAAAAAAATTAGTTTTACAATGTATATGAGTAATGATTTAAATATTAGAGTCGTATATGAAAGTAATAAAATATTAAATAATTTTCCTTATCGAATTATGAAAATAGCACCTAATAATGATTTAGTAATTAAAAATGTTGGTTTTATTAATATTAAAGATGAATGTCAATTGGGTATATATACAGAAGATTTTGCTGTTTATGAAAGTCGTAAATCATTTTTTTAAAGAGGTAAAGTATGAGTAAAATAAAAATAATGAGTGAAAATCTAGCTAATAAAATAGCAGCTGGAGAAGTTATTGAAAGATGTAGTTCAATTGTTAAAGAATTAGTAGAAAATAGTATTGATGCTAATGCCCAAAATATTATTGTTAATTTAAAAGATGGTGGCTTAAAAGAAATAGAAGTAATAGATGATGGTATCGGCATGGATAAAGTGGATGCCCTAAATGCTTTTAGTCGTCATGCAACTAGTAAATTATATAAAGAAGATGATTTATTTTTTATCGATACTTTAGGATTTCGTGGTGAGGCTTTGCCTTCGATAGCTAGTGTTAGTGAAGTAGAAATGCATACTTTACAAGATAATGTTGGTACTTTAATTTTGATTAAAGGAGGAAAAGTATTAAAAAATGAAAATGTTGCTTTAAACCAAGGAACTAGAATTAAAGTAACTAATTTATTTTACAATACACCCGCTCGTTTAAAATATTTAAAAAGTGAACAAACAGAATTAGCAAGTTGTGTTAATTTTATTGAACGATTAGCATTTTCTAAACCTCAAATTAGTTTTACTTTAACTAATAATGAAAGAGTTTTAGTTAAAACAAGTGGTAGTGGTAGTTTACTTAAAACTATTCATGAAATATATGGCTTAGAAGTTTCTAAAAAAATGTTATTAGTAGAAGCTAGCTGTGATGATTTTGACATTTATGGTTATGTTTGTAAACCAGAAATTTTAAAATCTAATCGTAATCATTTAATTACGATTGTTAATGGACGAATAGTGAGAAATAATGATATAAATCGTGCTATTAACGATGCATATTATACTTATAAACCAGATACTAAATATCCAGTTGTTATTTTAAATATTAATACTGACCCAACTTTAGTAGATGTTAATATTCATCCTACTAAACAAGATATAAAATTAAGTAAAATGAAAGTTTTAACTGATTTAATTTATGATAATATTAAAAAAGTTTTATATCAAAACTTATTAATTCCTGATGCTATAAAGAAAGAAAGTAAACCAATGTATAGTGAAGAACAGGAAAAATTAGTTAATTTAGTAGTAGAAGAAAATGAAACTCAAGAAGAATATAATCAAGTTGAATTAAATTTAGCTTTAGATGAAGAACAAACTAAAGAGGAAGATAAATTAATTGTTAATGCTGAATTTAAAAAATTAAAACTTTATCCTGTTGGGCTAGCTTTAGGTACTTATATAATTGCTCAAAATGAAGAAGGTATTTTTCTAATTGACCAGCATGCAGCTCAAGAAAGAATTAATTATGAAAGAAATATGAAAGCATTAGCTAATAAAGAAGTTACGACTACTGATTTATTAATTCCTATAACAATTGAACTAAGTCAAAGTGAATTTCTAAAAATAAAAGAGAATATAGATGTTTTAACTGAAATGGGCTTTAATATTGAAGAATTTGGCGTTAATACTTTTGTTTTTAAAAGTCATCCAACTTGGTTAAGAGAAGGTTATGAAGAAGAATCTATAAGAAAAATATTAGATTTAATCATTGGGGGTATAAATAAATTTGATAGAGTTAAATTTAATGAAAGTATTGCTATAACTTTAGCTTGTAAGATGAGTATTAAAGCTAATATGCATATATCAATCGAAGCAATTGAAGAATTACTTGATGAGTTATGTAGTTGTGATAATCCTTATAATTGTCCTCATGGTCGACCTACTATCATTAAATTTACTAAATATGATTTAGAGCGAATGTTTAAAAGAGTAATGAATTAATATTGCTAAAAAAATATTATTTTGGTATACTTGTTTATAGTAGAAAAGAGGTATAAAATGGACAAAATGACAAATCGGGGGGGGTTATTAAACCAACGAAGTAAAGGATTTACTTTAGTTGAATTGTTAGCAGTTATTGTAATAGTAGGAATTCTAGCAACAGTCGGAGTAATAGCAGTAACAAATATTATAAATAATAGTGAAAATAAAGCTTTAGTAGAAGAAGGATTGAACCTCGTCGCAGCAGGTAGATATGCTTATGAAAATAATGATAGTTTATCTGGAAGTGATAAAGTATGTATAAGCTTACAGACATTAAATGAAACAGGTTATTATGAAAAAGGAAAAGCTGAAGATTATTCCGGATCAGTATTAATAACTAATAATGATGGAAAGATAACAACAACATTTTGGATAAATAAAGAAAATAGTAAATACATTGAAGGAGCAAACTTAAAAGCAACAGAAGATAATGTAATAAAAGAAACAAAATTAAAATATGAAAACAAAGAGAGTTTAAATAATGGATCATTCTGCGGATTTAAAAGTGATGCAGAAAAAGCAGGAGTAAATGTTGGAACCAAAGATAACTTAGATGAGTATGATGGAAAAACTCCAATAAGCATAACAATAAATGATGATTCAAATATAGATATTAATGTACAAGATATAACTTGTAAGACTGATTCTGGAAGTGGTAGTTGTCCTGGTGTATCTAAAGGAAGTGCTGCTGAGACATTATTAAAAAAATGTTTAGATAAAAATAATAATGATATTAATAATATAGACATATACAATGATTATTATTGTTATTATCAAGGTTTTTATGATATTAATAATTATGTTAAAATTGGTAATGAGATGTTTAGAATTATAAGTGTTACCCCAGTATCAAAAAAAGTAGGTATTGATGCTGATCGAGAATATCGTATAAAACTTATAACAGAATATTATTTAGAAGATTATAGAACTGCACCACAAGCTTCTGCTGTTCCTACTGATAAAATATCTTTAAATGATTCTCAATTTGGTGATTTAGGTGATAATGTAATAAGGTATGTAGTGAAACCTACTTGGTGTGGATTTTCTACAATGGATAAATCTGGAAATACACCAGCAGGACGAGGGCCAACTATAGCTAATGGTTGTAACGGAACTTATGTTGCTCCAAATGCTTATTATAAAGATTGGGCATCTAATCCCATTGTAGTTTATACTACTGATACATTGAATGAAGTACTTTATACTGGTACTACTGTAAAGAATGAGACTGTAACATATAATAGAGAAAGTATGGTTTCAGGATGTTATGGTAATTTTAGTTCTGTTAAGGATTCAAATGTTCTTGCAGCTTTAAATAATGAACAAAGTGGATATTTAGCAAAACATAATAATGTTGCTCAATTTATTGAACCTGCTTTATGGTATAATGGTTCTTTCACTAGTACTAGTGAGCCAGCTATATTGAAATCTAGAGGAGGTAGCCCTTTATTTTCGTCCTTAGGTGATAAATCTACTTTACTTAAATTATTTGAACTTGAACGAAGCTTAGAAGTTCCTACTTGTCAACATTTTTTTAAAGGTACTAATAGTTGTACTGCTACTGCTGGTAATTGTAGAAGTCCAGAATTTGATTATATTCAAGGAGATGCAACTCCTATAATAAATAAAATTGGTTTAATGTATTTATCAGATTGGTATTCCACTTATTCAGATGAAAAAAATGATGGAGAACGTTGGTTACAATTAGGATTTCAAGAAATGACTATGACTCGAGGATATAAAAAATTTTATTTAACTTCTACAGCTCAAGGTTTGAAGTGTGATGGTAATTCATGTGTTACTTCAGATTCAATTGGATCTGCAACTGGTAATGTTGCAGCTATAAGACCTGTATTCTATTTAAAATCTTCTGTCAAATTTACAGGAGGAGATGGAACTAAAAGTAATCCTTATACTTTAGGATTATAATAAAAAATTCTATTACAAGTTAATAGAGTTTTTTTATATTTTATGTTATAATTTTATTATCAGAAAGGATAGCATTATGAATCAAGAGAAAATTAGCATTATTGAGCGTTATGGTGAAAATTTAACAACTAAAGAATATATTACTGATCCGGCTATAGCTCGTGATGAAGAAATAAAACAATGTATCTTAACTTTATTAACTCCTGAAAAATCAGCTCTTTTAGTTGGTAAACCAGGTATAGGTAAAACAGCAATTGTCGAAGGTTTAGCTTATCGAATAAATAAACGTGATGTCCCTCAAGCTCTTTATGATTACGAAATTATAAAAATAAGTGTTCCAAGTTTACTAGGAGATATTAATCAAGAAGGTATTAGTGAAAATAGAGTAGACTTATTAGTTAAAGAATTGGAACAAAAAGATAAAACTATTTTATTTATGGATGAAGCTCATTTACTTGTTAACAAATCCGGAGGAATGGATTTCGCAAATATGTTTAAAGAATCATTAGGACGAGGTAAAATTAAAGTTATAGGAGCTACAACTACGGAAGAATATGAACAATATATTTTACGAGATAGAGCATTTTTAAGACGTTTTCAAAAAATAGAAGTATTAGAAGCTGACCAACCAACTGTTGTTAAAATAATGATGGGTACATATCCTAAATTAGAAAAACAAATAGGTGTTAAACTTAATTATTCAGATTTTATAAAAGAAAAAATAATGAAATTTTTAGTAGAGATGACTGATGAATATAAAAGAATATATGAGCTTAATAGTCGATATCCAGATATTAGTTTAGCAATATTAGCCAATGCTTTTACTTTTGCTTTATATGAAAATCAAACAGAAGTAAAAATAAAACATATTTATCAAGCAATATGCAATACAAAAACAATTTATGAAGATAGTAAAATTAAAGAAATAGAAAGATTTAAAAAAGAATTTGCTGATTTAATTAAAATTGAAGGCGCCGAGCTTGATGAAACATTATAAACAAGAATTTTCTTGTTTTTTTGTTGCAAAAAATAATTATTTTTACTATAATTGCATTGGTCAAGAGAAAGTAGACAAAAAAGTAAAAAAAGAGGGGGGTATTTAATCTTTGTTATAATAAAGATGTT
>CANRCO010000013.1 GCA_947629125.1 uncultured Bacilli bacterium
ACTTCTAGTTATCAAATGTATCAATATATTTTAAATTTTGAAGATGTTATGATGGAAGATTATTTAAAGAAATTTACTTTTTTAACTAAAGATGAGATTGAAGATATTATTAAAAAACACAATGAAAAACCAGAAGAACGTTTAGCGCAAAAGACTTTAGCTAAAGAAGTTATTACATTCTTACATGGTAATGAAGAATTTGAAAAAGCCAAAAACATTAGTGAATCATTATTTAGTGATAAAATTTGGAATTTAAAAAGTAGTGATATCATTGATAGTTTAACAGATTTACCAAAATTTACTTTAGAAAGTGATGTTGCTTTAATAGATTTATTAGTAAATGAAAAAATTTGTTCTAGTAAAAGAGAAGCTAGGGAAATGGTTAGTGGTAATGCAATTTCATTAAATAACAAAAAAATAACAGATTTAGATTATGTAGTTAGTAAAAATGATGCAATAGAACAAAAAGTAATTATTATTAAAAAAGGGAAAAAGAACTATTATTTAGGTGTTTATAATTAGTCTTTTTTCTTAGATTCATATTATATAAATATGAGAGGGGATAACATAAATGTATTATTATCCATATGATATGAATATGAATCGTGGTTATTATGCTAATAACAATAATCGTCAATTTTTCTTTCCATTTTTAACTGGAGCTTTAGTAGGAGGAGCAGCAGTTGGTTTAACTAGACCAAGACCAATTGTAAATGCTGCACCTAACTATGGACCAGGCTACGGTCCAGGCCCAGGATCTGGCTATGGTCCTCGACCACCATATGGTTATGGCTATAATTATGGTTATGGATTTTATCATTAAGACTTCTAACGAGGTCTTTTTTTATACAATTCATTTTGGAAAAATGTGATAAAACTAACAAAAATAGCTGGAAAAATGTGATAATTTCGATTGAAAATGCCGGAATTTTGTGATAAAAGCATAAATGCTGAAAAAATTATAGAAAAAATAAATTTATCTTATCTAATAATTATTTTTAATTTAAAAACAAAAACTATAAGTTTTATTTTTTTATAATATACAAGATAATAATTTGACTGCATAATTTATTTTTATTATAATTATTAAGAGAAATATATATATGGAAAAATTAATTCATAATGTTACTTAAAAATTATATTAATGTTATAAATTACTTAACAAAAGGAGTAGTCATGAAAAAAGTTTTAATAATAATCCCAGCTTATAATGAGGAAAATTCAATTCTTAATACATGCAAACAAGTTTTAAAATATAAACCTAAAAATAAAATAAAAATTGATTTGATTGTAATCAATGATGGTTCTATAGATAAAACTGAAGAAATTTTGAAAAACAAAAAAATACCACATATTAATTTGATTAAAAATTTAGGGATTGGTGGAGCTGTACAAACTGGATATAAATATGCATATGAAAATAACTATGATTATGCAGTTCAATTTGATGGTGATGGTCAACATAATATTAATTATTTAGAAAATATTTTAGAACCATTATTGAATAATAGAAGTGATTTTGTAATTGGCTCTCGATTTATCAATGATATTAGTTCATTTAAATCGACTAGAGCTCGGAGAATAGGTATAAAAATTATTTCATTTTTATTGAAAATATTTGCTCATATAAAAATTACTGATCCTACCAGTGGTTTTAGAGCTGCGAATAGTGAATGTATTAAACTTTTTCAAAATAATTATCCCAAAGAATATCCTGAACCAGAATCTATTGTAATATTAAATAAATTAAAATATAAAATTAGTGAAGTTCCTGTTGAAATGAACGAAAGAACTAACGGTGTATCGTCTATTAGAGCTTGGAAAAATGCTTATTATATGATAAATGTAGGTATTTCAATAATTATAACTAGTTTTAAGAAAGGAAAAGATTGTAAATGAGTAAAATATTACGGTATGGTACGGCAATTTTTGTTGTAATTTTTGCTATTATAATTTTAAATTATATAAGAAAAAATAAATTAAATTTAAAATATGCTTTAGTTTGGTTAGCATTATTATTAATTATGTTTATAGCATTATTAGTTCCACATTTATTAGAATTTTTAGCAAAAATGCTAGGATTTGAACTAGTTTCAAATATGATATTTCTTTGTGCAATTATTGTATTACTTTGCATAACATTTTCTTTAACTATTATAATTTCTAGACAAGCAAACTCAATAAGACTATTAACACAAGAAATATCAATTTTAAAGTCACACATACGGGGTGATAATTAAATGAAATATATTTTAACTGTTATTTATGTGTTTTTTACTACTGGTGGAATTACACTAATGAAATTAGGAGGAGATTCTTTAAAAATAAGCGTTAAAAATACTTTATCAATTGGTATGAATTGGTATACTTTTTTTGGCTTCCTGTTTTATTTATGCAGTTTTTTGCTATGGCAAAAAATGTTGGTAAAATATGATTTATCAATTATGGTACCAATAGTGACTGGAATAGTACAAATTGTTGTAGTATTAATAGGTTATTTAATTTTTAAAGAATCTATTAACATTGTTTCTTTAATAGGTATTGTCTTGATAATTTTAGGTATAATTTTAATGGCATTTGGTAGTAGATAATAAAATTTAAAATATATCTTAAATAATATTATGCTTTAATATTTATGAGATTATAATTTGTATTTTTTTACCATCTTGGATAAAATAAAAAATAGATATATTGATTTGATATTAATTATATGTGATAATAATATTAAGCTGACTTACAAAAAAGAAAAGGAAAACTAATATGAAAAATAGAAAAAACGTTATAGAAATTACAAACATGACCAAAAAATTTAAATTATGTTATGATAAACCTTCAACATTAAAAGAGAGATTGGTATTTTGGAATAACAAAAAAAGTGAAGAAAGAACAGTATTAAAAAATATTAATCTAGAAATAAAAAAAGGCGAGACTGTTGCATTAATTGGTGTAAATGGTAGCGGTAAATCAACTCTTTTAAAACTAATGACTAAGATTATCTATCCTACAAGTGGTAACATTGAAATTGAAGGAAAATTGACATCACTTTTAGAACTGGGAGCAGGCTTTCATCCTGATTTTACTGGTCGAGAAAACATCTATTTTAATGCTTCAATATTTGGTTTAACTCGTTCAGAAATTGAAAAAAGAGTTGATGATATAATTGAATTTTCTGAATTAGGAGAATTTATAGATAATCCTGTAAGAACTTATTCTTCAGGAATGTATATGCGCCTAGCTTTCAGCGTGGCAATCAATGTTGATGCAGAAGTTTTATTGATTGATGAAATTTTAGCAGTTGGAGATCAACATTTTCAAGACAAATGTTTCAAAAAATTAGAAGAATTAAAAAATAGCGATAAAACAATTGTAATTGTATCTCATAATTTAGGGTCAATAAAACAATTATGTAGTCGGGCTATATGGATTTATAATGGTGAAGTTTATCGAGATGGCAAATCTGACAAAGTTATAGAAGAATATTTAGAAACTTGTAAGTAGGTGGAAAAATGAAATTTTTTAAAGAATTATACAACTATCGTGAACTATTAAAGTCAAATATAAAAAAAGATATAAGAGGTAAGTATAAAGGCTCATTTTTAGGTGTATTATGGTCGTTTGTAAATCCTTTATTAATGACTTTAGTTTATGCTATGGTTTTTCCTTTTTTAATGCGAAGTGCAAACTATGAACACTATACAACTTTTGTTGTAATTGGTGTGCTAGCTTGGAACTGGTTTACGGTAAGTATTTCTAATGGAACATACACTGTTTTAGCTAATGCAGGTATAATTAAAAAAGTATATTTTCCAAGAGAAATTTTACCAATATCTGTGGTAACAAGTGGTTTAATTAATTATTTGATATCATGTATTATTATTGCTATATTTTTAATAATTAGCGGTATTGGTTTTTCTAAATTTATAATAATATTACCATTAATAATAATAACTCAATATTTTTTAACATTAGGTATAGTTTTCATTACTAGCGCTATAAATGTCTATATTAGAGATTTTGAATATATTGTAAATTTTATTATTCAAATGTTATTTTATGCTACCCCAATTCTTTATTCAATGGATATTTTTAAGGGTAGTAAACTTGCAAATGTTATAAAGTTAAATCCAATGGCTACAATTATGAATAGTTATAAAGATGTTTTATATTGGAAACAAATGCCATTAATAGATAACTTATTAATTATATTAGTTTTTAGTATAATTTTATGTATAATTGGTAGATTATTTTTCAAAAAATTAGCAAAGGGTTTTGCTGAGGAAGTGTAGGTGTAGTAATATATGAAAAAATGTGATGTAATAATTCCAATTTATAATTCTCCTGAATGGTTAAATTTATGTGTTTATGCATTAATAAAAAATACAAATCTAGATGTAATTAATGAGATAATTTTAGTTGATGATTGCTCAAATGACTTAACAAAAAATACTATAAAAAATTTATCTAGTAAATATGATAAGATAAAAGTTATAACTCAAAAACAAAATGGTGGATTCATAAAAACTGTAAATAAAGGTTTTGAATATTCTAAAAAATCCGATTATGTTTTATTATTAAATACTGACTGTTTAATTTCTAAGGGAACAATTGAAAAAATGATTTCTCATATGGAAAAAGATAAAAAAATAGGTTTAATATGTCCTATTTCTAGTAATGCAGCAAATTTAAGTTTAGATTTATTTGAGGGCTTTTCATATACACAAATGAATTCATTATTAGAACAAAAATTTAGTGGTATAAATTTTGATGCATGTACAGTAGTTGGTAATTGTTTAATGATAAGTAGAGATTGTATAAACAAAGTTGGATATCTAGATGAAGCCTATGGTATGGGATATGGTGATGAAACTGATTATCAATTTAAAGCGATGGCAAAAGGATTTAAAGCGAAAGTAATGATTGACACATATGTATTTCATAAATCTGAAGTTTCATTTGGTACATCTAAAGAAAAGCAAGAACGTCTAAATAAAAATAGAGAATTATTTTTTTCAAGATGGGGAAAAGAATATGAAGCAGAAATGAAGAAATATCAAAAAAATGATCCAATTGAATATATAAAAAATAATTTGACAAAAGAAGATCAAAAAATAAAACTCGATAGTTGTTTTTATTTAAATGGAATAGTTCAAAATGCTGGTGGAGTCCATGTTGTAGTTGATATTGTTAATTACTTGGTTATTAATGGTGTTGGAGTTAATATTATTTATGATGTATATGGTAATTATAACGAAATTATGTTATTTAAACCAATTGCTAGATCTAAAGTAAAAGATATAAAAATAAAAAAAATAATATCAACTATATATTCTTCAACTTATACTGCTAAAGAAATAGCTGATGAATTAAAAATCCCATTATATTATTTTATTCAAGGTTATGAAGCCTATTTTGAAAATGGCTCTAT
Organism: uncultured Bacilli bacterium; assembly: GCA_947629125.1. GTDB lineage: Bacteria > Bacillota_I > Bacilli_A > RF39 > UBA660 > RGIG4822. The sequence goes on from CANRCO010000013.1 coordinate 5,426, forward strand.
ATATGGAATAACAGAATTAAGCTATAAATTGGCTGATAAATTATTTACGATATCTAATTATTTAAAAAATGAACTAAAAAATACTTTTAATTATGATGCTGAATTAATACAAAATGGTATAAATTATAATTTATTATGTAATCAAAATAAGAATAAAAGAGCTAAAACCATTACATTCATTTTAAGAAATAATATAATGAAAGGTGATTGGATTGCTTTAGATATAATTAAAAAGATATCAAATCAAATTAAAGAAAATATTGAAATAAATGTTGTATATATGGATGAATATATAAGTTTTCCCTTATTAAATAATAATATAAAATTAAATAAATATTTAGGACCATTATCTAGAGTTAAAATAGCTGAAATATTACAAAAAACAGATATTTATGTTGATTGTTCTTTATCTGAAGGCTATGGATTAACAGGATTGGAAGCTTTAGTAGCAGGAGCTATTCCAATATTATCAAATTCTAAAGGTATTAATGATTATGTACGTAACGGATTAAATGGATTCATAATAGATGAAGTTAATGATTCTAATAAATATGTTGAAAAAATTATTAATATAATTCAGAACGAAAAATTATTTATTAAATTAAAAAATGAAAATGAAAAGCAAAAAAAATCTTATGATTTTGAGAGTAATGTAGATAATTATATTAATAAAATTGTTAAGAATTCAGCAAAAAGAACAAAAAAAATTTTTAATGAAAATGAAAAAAATATAATTAAATCAATGACTAAAACTTTTGTTGGCCAAAATGCTAAAAAACGAAAAATTAATTATATAGCTAAATTATTTCCAAAATCATTTAAGCGTAAAGTAAAGAAAATTATTACATCATTATATAATTCTTATTCTCATTAATTGTAAATTAGAGGTACTTATGAAAAGCGTAATTAAAAAAAATTTATTTATAATCATTTTAACTATAATCTTTTTTTCTGTTCCAGTAGTTATAACTTGGGATTCAGCTCATTATCTTAGTATGACTGCAATATTTGAAAAAGTTAATTTATGGAAAAATTGGGATATAGTTCGGGGTATATCATTTCCGTTATTAATATATTTTAGCGATCTGATTTTTGGTAAAAGTAATGTTGGTTTAACAATTCTAATGTTTATATTCTATCTTATAATGTTATTTTATGTATATAAAATAGTTAATAATATATTTGATAATAAATATCCTATATTAAAGTTTATTCTTTATTTTTTTGTTATAATTAATCCAATTATATTTGGTTATTATCATACTCTTTTAACTGAATTTGTGGCTATAACTTTTGGAATAATTAGTTGTTATTATTCTTGGAAATGGATTCAAATTTATGATATTAAAGATAAAAATAATATTAAAATATCATTAATATTCATAATAAGTTTAATATTTATGTGGTTTATTAAACAACCATATTCTTCTACTGTTTTATTTCCTTATATTATATCTATAATATTATCGTTGTTTAAAAATCATCAGATAAAAAATTTTATAACTAAATTAACTACATTATTTATTGCTTTAGTTGTTCTTTTTTGCAGTATAATTATATGGAACAACTTTCTTACTAATAAAGGAATAAACATTAATACAAATAGAAATTCAAATAATTTATTAGGTAATCAAATTGTTCAAGGGATAGATCATTTTAAAATTGAAGAAAACAAGAAAGAATATAAAAAGGAAAATATTAACAAAAATAAACTATTAGAAAAAAATGAAAAACAAAAATTATTATCTAAAGAAAATAAATTATATAAAATTATTTCTATTTATAATTTTAAAAATCAAATAATAGATCAAACAATAATTAAGGCAAATAATACAATTTCCAGTAAAGAAGGAATAAAATTATTAATTAAAAATCTTTATAAACATCCTTTATTAATTTTAGAATCATATTATAGTAATTATTTAGCATTAAGCAATGTATATTCTATATATTCTAATGATGGAGTACTTTACTTTGTTAAAAGGAAATTTAATTTAAATTTTATTTATGAAAATAAATCAATATTATTAAAACCATATAAAGATGATACAAATTTATTTTATTTAAATGATGAACTATATAGTTATGCTAAATTTTATGAAAATAATATAAGTATTTCTAACCCTTTAAAATTGATTGTAGAATTCTTAATGACCATATATACATATATTTATAAAATTATATTTATCTTATTACCTTTTGGTTTAATATTAAGTATTTATTATAAAATTAAGCAGAAAAAAGAATTAAATAAGTTATCAAAAAAAGCTAAGAATTTTAAATGTTGTTCTAATAATTTGGAAAATAAAGAAAAATATTTTGATTTAATAATAATTTTATTAGGATATAGTTTTTTACATATTTTAGCACATGCGGTATTAGGTTGTGTGATTGATAGGTATACGGCTCCAGCTTTTTTAACGTCTATTATAGGATTATTGTTAATAATATTTTTTATATTTATACATATTTATGAAAAAAGTAAAATAAATTCTAAAAAAAATGGAGGAGTAAATGAAAAAAGAAGAAAATCAAAAAATAGCAGTACTAATTCCTTGTTATAATGAAAGTAAAACAATTGAAAAAGTTGTTAAAGATTATCAAAAAGCTTTACCTGATGCAGATATTTATGTTTATGATAATAATAGTAAAGATCATACTGATGAAATAGCAAAAAACGCTGGAGCTATTGTTCGATATGAATATCGTCAAGGTAAAGGTAATGTTATTAGAACGATGTTTCGTGAAATTAATGCAGATTGTTATTTAATGATTGATGGAGATGATACTTATCCAGCTGAAAATGCTAAAGAAATGTGTGATTTAGTTTTAACTGGTAAAGCAGATATGGTTGTAGGAGATCGTTTATCAAGTACTTATTTTACCGAGAACAAAAGATTGTTTCACAATTTTGGCAATAAAATAGTCAGATTTTTAATAAATAAATTATTTAAAAACAATATTAAAGATATTATGACAGGATATCGGGCTTTTAGTTACGAATTTGTTAAAGGTTTTCCTGTATTATCAAAAGGATTTGAAATTGAAACTGAAATGACTATTCATGCTGTAGATAAAAATTTTAAAATTGTTGAAATACCAGTAACATATCGTGATAGACCTGAAGGAAGTGTATCAAAATTAAATACTTATTCTGATGGTATAAAAGTGATAAAAACAATAGCTACATTATTTAAAGAATATAAACCTTTTGAATTTTTTAGTATAATTAGTTTATTTTTAACAATTATTTCTCTATTCTTTTTATGGCCCCCATTTAATGAATATTTTAAAACTGGTTTAGTTATGAAATTTCCATCTTTAATTGTTGGTTGTTTTATCTTATTAACTGCAATACTTTTATTAATATGTGGCATAATATTACAAGTAATAGTTAAAAAAAACAAACAAGATTATGAGTTATATTTAAATACTTTAAAAAAATAAAATAAAATATTTAAATATTTTATTTTATAAAAAAGAGGAGATAGAAATGAAGAAAGTTCTATTAACAAATTTTATTATATTAAATTATACGGGTTCTGAATTAGATACATTATCCATGGCAGAATATTTTTTAGAAAATAATTATGATGTAAGTATATTTACTATACAGTATGATCAGCCACTTATAAAAGAATTAGATAGAAGGATTAAAGTGTATGATTTTAATACAGTTGATTCTATGGATAAGCATTTTGATTTAATTTGGGCGCATCATTTTCCTTTATTAGATTATTTGCTATTTTCAAAAAAAATAAGTGCAGATTACATTAGTTATTTTTCACTTTCATCTTATGAAGGTTATGAAGCTTTTCCTATATATTATAAGGATTTAAATTATTTAGGTATTTTAAGCAAAGAAGCTTATGATTTGGCAAAAATTGAAGGATATGATACAAAAAAAATTCAAATTTTTACCAATTATTCTTTTCAAAAATATTTTGATAAAAAAATAAAATTAAGTGGAAAGTTAAAAAATATTTGTATTATATCTAATCACATTCCTAAAGAAGTAATTGATGCAACAGAAATTTTTTCAAACAATAATTACAATGTTGATATTTATGGAATGGGGGGGGGGTTACTTATATACTAAAATAGATGAAAAAATATTATCTAAATATGATTTAATAATATCAATTGGAAAAACAATTAATTATGGAATTTCTTTAGGAATTCCTTGTTATTGCTATGATAGATTTGGTGGCGATGGCTATTTAAATTTAAATAACATTGAAAAATCATATGAATTTAATTTTTCTGGTAGATATTTAAGAAAACAAAAAACTGGTGAAGAAATTTATCAAGATATAATTAAAAATTATAAATCTTCATTAAAAGATATTAACAAATTAAAAAAATGGGCATATGAAAACTTTTGCTATGAAAAGATGATGAAAAAAACTTTAGAGTATATATATAATACTAAAAAAATTGATATTAAAAAAATATTACAAAAATACCCAACAGAGATCAGACGTTCCTCTTTGTTTATGAATGTTGTTAGTGAAAAAACTAATGTAATAAAATATTTAACTAAAAATTTACAAGAAACAAAAGATATTTTAATACAACAGGATGATACAATAAATAATTTAATGATAAAATTAGATCAAGCTATGAGTGATTTACAAATTTATAATAATAGATTAACAAAAATATTAAATAGTAAAAGTTGGAAGATAACTAAACCATTAAGAAAATTAATGAAAATTTTTACTAAAAAATAAATACAAATTAAATTAATAATTATCAAATAATAAAAATAAGATATGTTATTTTTTTCATAAGTTGATGTATAGTGTATCTTTAATTTAATAATCACCATCAATCAATTTTCTAATATAAGATTCTGTTTTTTAGTTATATTTAAAAGAATCTTTTTTTTTATAAACTTTTATCTAAACAATTTAAATTTTTGTAAATTTCTACTATTCATTTAATTTTAATTATATTTCAGTTCAAACTATAATTTTTTACTGACTTTTATAGAAAATATTTAAAATTTAATTTTTTTTTGATATAATTGTATTGAATTGATAAATATAATATCAAATTTTCAGGAGGTAAATATGCAGAAAGAAAAAATTTATGTTACAAAATCTTCTTTACCAGATTATAATAAATTTTGTGAAATGATAAAGAATATTTGGGATAGCAAAATGTTGACAAATAATGGATATTATCACCAAATATTAGAACAAAAAATAAAAGAATTTTTACAAGTAAATAATATTACGTTATATACTAATGGTCATCTTGCATTGGAAAATGCATTAAATTTAATAAAAGGGCAAATTCCTGCCGGGGGGGGGTTAGAAATAATAACAACCCCATTTACATTTGTTTCTACTATTCATGCTATTGTTCGTAATGGATTTAAACCTGTATTTTGTGATATAAATCCAGATGATTATACTATAGATGTATCAAAAATAGAAAATTTAATTAATGAAAATACATGTGCCATTGTACCAGTTCATGTTTATGGTAACATTTGTAATGTAGAAAAAATAAAAGAAATATCTAAAAAATATAATTTAAAAGTTATATATGATGCTGCTCATGCCTTTGGTGAACGAATAAATGGAGAGTCAGTAGCTAATTTTGGCGATATTTCAATGTTTAGTTTTCATGCAACTAAAGTATTTAATACAATTGAGGGTGGTTGTTTAGCGTATAACAATAATGCATACAAACAACCATTAGAGCAATTAAAAAATTTTGGAATTAAAAATGAAGATGTTACCAATTTTATTGGTGGAAATGCTAAAATGAATGAATTTCAATCTGTTTTTGGAATATGCAATTTAGATGAGTTAAGCAACAATATTGAAAAGAGAAAATTATTGTATCATAAATATTTAGAATTATTAAAAGATATAAAAGGCATAAAGCTAAACAAATTAAATGAAAAAATAAGTTATAACTATTCTTATTTTCCAATAGTTATTTCAGAAGAATATGGTTTATCAAGAGAGTCTTTAATTGAGTTACTAAATAAGAATAATATATTTCCTAGAAAATATTTTTATCCCTTAATTACAGAATTAGATTGTTATAAAAATAATTATGATTCAACTTTGACACCAATTGCACTTGATATATCAAAAAGAGTATTAACATTACCGATATATCCAGATTTAGAACCTGAAAAAGTTGAAGAAATATGTAATATAATAAAGAAAAGAGAATTAAAATGAAAATAGCAATTATGCAGCCATATTTTTTGCCATATTTAGGATATATTGGATTAATTAAACATACTGATGAATTTATTTTATTAGATGATGTTCAATTTATACATCATGGTTGGATTGAAAGAAATAGAATTTTAAAACCAAATAGTGGAGAACAATATATTTCTGTACCTTTGATTAAACATTCTCAAAAAACATTAATTAAAGATATAAAAATAAGAAATGAAGAAATGTGGAAAGCAAAGATTAAAGCTCAACTGGTTCATTATAAGAAAAAAGCACCATTTTATAATGAAACAATGAATGTAATCGATAAAATATTAAAATATGATACTGATAGTATAGTAAAACTGAATAAATATTCTTTGGAAAAAATATGTGAATATTTGAATATTAATGCAAATATAAAAATTTTTAGTGAAATGGATTTAAAAATAAAAGAACCACTAAGTCCAGATGAATGGGCATTAAATATTTGTACGGCTTTAGGAAATGTTGATGAATATTGGAATCCGCCAGGAGGTATAACATTTTTTGATATAACAAAATATGAAAAAGCTAACATTAAAATAAAATTTTTAGAAATAGTATTAGAATATTATTCTCAAAGAAGGGGGAAAGAAAATTTTATTCCTGGTCTTTCTATAATCGATGTTATGATGTTTAATTCAATTGAAGAAATAAATAATATGTTAGATAATTATCAGTTTATTGAAAAACAAGATAAACAGTTAGTTAAAGTAAAGAAAAAATAATATGGAGTTATAATATGCAAACAGAAATTGGTGGATATTTAAATTATGAACAAAATTATGGAAAAGAATTTTATAAAAATTATATAACTTTAAACTCTTCCAGAAATTGTTTACAATTTTTAATAAGGGAAAAAAATATTAAAGAAATATATATACCTTATTATTTATGCCTTGTAATTGAAGAAACTTGCAAAAATGAAAATATCAAAATAAAATACTATCATATTGATGAAAATTTTATGCCAATAATAAATAATATTCCAACAAAAAAAAATACATATATTTATATAGTTAATTATTTTGGATTAATTAAAAAACATCAAGTTAAAAATTTGAAAAAAAAATATAACAATATTATTCTAGATAATACTCATGATTTCTTTACACATAATTACAAAAATATAGATGTAATATATAATTGTCGAAAATATTTTGGAGTACCAGATGGTGCATATTTAAAAACAACAATAAAAATAGATGAAGGTGCATATTTAAAAGCTCATTCATTAAATCGAATAAAACATTTATTTGGTAGATATGAGCAAAGTGCTCAAAAATTTTATGAAGATTTTAATAAAGCAGATAAATCATTTGATAATAAAAATGTTGAATTAATGTCCGATATTACTCATAATATGTTGAAGTCATTAAATTATAAAAAAATTTACAAAATTCGAATAAGAAATTTTAATTATTTAAAAAAATATTTTTCTTCACAAAATAAAATAAAACTAAAGAAAAATTCTAATTTTATGTATCCTTTGTTAATTAATAATGGATCTGAACTAAGAAAATATTTAATTAATAAAAAAATTTATATACCTCATTTATGGCCAAATATTGATAAATTCTCATTAAATGCTTTTGAGAAAGATTTATTTAATAATTTGGTTTTGATACCCATTGACCAAAGGTATAATATAATTACAATGAAAAAAATTATAAACATAATAATTAATTTTGAAAAGAGTGATAAATTGTGAAAAAAAATATTTTAATTTTTCCTTGTGGAGAAGAAAATTCTATAAATATATATAATTCTTTAAAATATAATATACATTTTGAATTGTTTGGAGCTACTAGCAAAATAGATCATTCTAAATTTATTTTTGATGATGATCATTTATCAATAGATAATTATATGATTACTGATACTAATTTTTTTAAAGTCTTTAATAAAATGTTAAATAAATTTAAAATTGATTATATAATTCCTACTCATGATATCATAAGTACTTTTTTAATGAAGAATAAGAATAAAATTATGTCTACTATTATTTGTTCACCATTAGAAACTTGCGAAACAGCTATGAGTAAAATTAAAACATTTAAAAAATTAAAGTCGAAAAATTATATTCCAAAGATTTATAATATTAAAGATAAGATTGAGTTTCCTGTGTTTTTGAAACCTGATGTTGGTGCAGGCTCAAAGGGAACCTTTGTAGTTAATAATATAGAAGAATTAAAAATTAAATATAATAAAGATATCTTGATTTCAGAGTATTTACCAGGTAAAGAAATTACTGTTGATTGTTTTACAGATAGAAATAGAAATCTTCTCTTTATTGGGCCTAGAACTAGAGAAAGAATTACAACTGGTGTTTCATTTAATTCTAAAAATATAAAATTAACAAAAGAAATTGAAAGAATTGCAAAAGATCTTAACGAGACATTTATATTTAGAGGAATGTGGTTTTTTCAATTAAAAAAGGATATTAATAATAAATATAAATTAATGGAGTTTTGTATTCGTCCAGCTGGTACAATGGCATTATATAGACAAACAGGAATAAATTTTGCAGCATTATCTATTTTTGATTTTATGAATTATGACCTTTCCTTAATTTATAATGATTTCAGTATCGAATTGGATAGGTATTATAAATGTTGTTATAAAAATAACTTAAAATATGAAAATGTGTATATAGATTTTGACGATACTATGATTATAAATAATAAAGTAAATAGTGAAATTATGAAATTTATTTATCAATGTTTAAATCAAAATAAAAATATATATTTAATAACCAAGCATGAAAATGATATCTATGAAGATTTGAAAAAATTTAAAATAGATAAAGATATATTTATTGATATTATTATTATGAATTTAGAAGACAAAAAATATAAAAAAATTATTCATAAAAATTCTATATTTATAGATAATTATTTTAATGATCGAAAATTAGTTTTTGAAAATTTAAAAATCCCTGTATTTGATGTTGATGCTGTAGAAAGTTTAATAAATGAAAGTGAGTTGTGATTATATGAATAAACTAGTTATAAATATTAAAAATAGGTTAAAGAAATATTACAAAAATAAGGATTATAATTTAATAAAAAACTCTGATTTTTTTGATTACAAATGGTATAAAAAAAATTATAATATTAAAGGCGATGCTATTAGACATTATTGTGATATTGGCTATAAATTAGGTTATAATCCATCTAATAAATTTTCAAGAATCAAATACGAATTAATATATGATGATGTCAGATATGTCAAAGCAAATCCATTACTACATTTTGAAAAATATGGTAAATATGAACCTATTTTTTTAAATAAGCAGAAAATATTACCTGAGGAAAAAATTGAAACAGAAAATGCCATAGTTAAACAAAACAATCAGATTCGTATAGATTATGATAGCAATACAAAGAAGCTCATAGTTTTTTTAGTACCGGAAGTAGATTTTGTTGGTGGAGGAGTTTTATCGATAAATTCTATAGCTAGTGAAACAAAAAAATTAAAAAAAATACATCATTCTGAAGTTATATTATGCACAATACCAAATGAGAAAACATTTTTTAAATATACTAAATTTAAATCGGAATTTAATGTATATAGATTTAATCAAATTGAAGAATACTTTAAAAATATTGAAGAAATATTATTTCATATTCCAGAAGTATATGTACTTCCTTTTTTAGAATTCTTAACTCCTGACCAACAAATATGGCTAAAAAAAATTAAATCTGTAAAATTTAATATATTAAATCAAAATATAGAATTGTGTCCTCGTCCTAGAATAGTAAATTATTTAAAACAACTTTCTAATGAAGTAACTATGACTTGTGCCCATCAAAAATATTGTGTAAAACAACTTAGAACTTCTTATGATATTTCAGTCCATATGTTATCTACTAGTAATTTAGTTAATTATAAATATGTCAGATACAAAAATAAAAGCAATATTTTATTATATTCTCCAGATAAACATCCAATGAAAAATATAATTTTAGATAAAATAAGACAAAACTTTCCTAATTTAAAAATGATTGAAATTAAAAATATGAAATATAAAGATTATTTAAAACATTTAGAACAAGCAAAGTGGATGATTACTTTTGGAGAAGGACTTGATGGTTATTTTTCAGAAAGTATAAGGAGTGGTACACTTGCTTTTGCAGTATATAATTTAAACTTTTTTAATGAAAAATATAAAAATATTAAAAATATATATTCAAGCTATAATTCTATGTTAGAAAATATTGTTAATGACTTAAAAAAATATGAGGATGAAAAAACTTATGATTCATTAGTAAAAAAATGTATTGAAATTGATAAAAAGGAATACAACGATGATGAATATAAGGAAAATATAAAAAAATATTATAAAAAAGAATATACTTTTCCAATTGAAGATGTTTTCCAAAATCGAAAAAAATTATTAGAATCCAATCCGTTGATATCAATAGCTGTTGCCACTTACAATGGTGAAAAATACATCAAAAAGCAAATCGACAGCTTATTATCTTTAAATTATAAAAATAAAGAAATAATAGTAAGTGATGATAATTCAACTGATAAAACTTATGATATTTTAAAACAATATGGAAATAAAATAAAATTAATTAAAAATCCTCAAAAAGGTTTAAATTCTAATTTTGTTAATGCCATAAAACAATGTTCTGGAGAATATATTGCTTTATGCGATCAAGATGATATTTGGGAAAAAAATAAATTAGAAATTTTACTTGAACATATTGATGATTTTGACTTAGTTCATGGTGGAGTATCAATCATTGATGATGAAGATAATTATCATAACAATAAGTCACTTCATAAATCATATGAAATAGATAAAACTAATTTTTATCAATTTTCAGATTTTATAAAAGAAAATAGCGTTTTGGGTTGTACGTCTTTAATTAGAACAAGTTTCTTAAAAAAATATCTTGATATACCAAACAATATAATTTATCATGATTGGTGGATAGTTTTAAATGCAATAAAAAATGGTAAAGGAATTGTTTATATTGATAATGAGATTATTAAGTATAGACAACACAATAATAATACTGCATATTTAACTTATAATAATAATAATTGGTCTATTAAAAAAATTAAATCAAATAATGTAATTTTAAGTCACTTTAAACTAAATGATATAGAAACAAAATTAATTGATAATGATACATTTTATAATTATATTAGAAACGTATTCATTAAATATATTCCAATTGATACCGATAAATATTTTAGTGATAATTATAAATACTTTAATTATGATTTTATTAGAGAAATTACTAATTTATTAAATAAAGAAATTTAAATGTTTTTATGTTTTAGTTTTTATAATTTGTGGAGGTTAGAAAATGAAAGGAATAGTTTTAGCAGGAGGAAGTGGAACAAGACTTTATCCTATTACAGAAGGTATTAGTAAACAATTAATGCCGATTTATGATAAACCAATGATTTATTATCCTTTATCTGTTTTAATGCTTGCTAATATTAGGGATATATTAATAATAACTACGCCAGAAGATCAAAATAATTTTATTAAATTATTAGGCGATGGTTCAAAATTTGGTATAAATATAAGCTATGCAGTGCAACCATCTCCTGATGGATTAGCTCAAGCTTTTATTATTGGTAAAAAATTTATTGGTGATGATGCATGTTCTATGATACTTGGTGATAACATTTTTTATGGAAATGGCTTTGTTGATATTTTGCAACAAGCTCATGTTAATGCTATTTATAATAATGCAACTATTTTTGGATGTGAAGTAAAAGATCCTGAACGTTTTGGAATAATGGAAGTCGATAAAAATGGTAAAGTACTAAGTGTTGAAGAAAAGCCAACTAATCCTAAAAGCAATTATGCTATTACCGGATTATACTTTTATCCTAAAGATGTTAGTTTAATGGCTGAAGAAGTAAAACCATCAAAACGAGGAGAATTAGAAATAACTTCATTAAACGATTTATATTTAAAACAAAATAAATTACAAGCTGAAATATTAGGTGGAGGTTTTACTTGGTTTGATACGGGAACTTTTGATAGTCAACTAGAAGCTAGTCAATATATTAGATCTATTCAAACGAATCGTGATAGAGTAATTGCTTGTTTAGAACAAATTGCTTATGATAAAAATTGGATTACTACTGAGCAGTTAGAACAAAGAGCTAATTTACTAGCTAAAAATAGTTATGGTAAATATTTAAAGAAAGTTTTAGAAAGAAAA